>NZ_CP157431.1 GCF_041021895.1 Acinetobacter sp. XH1741 | reverse complement strand
CGTATTCCAGCTTCTTATTGTGGCTTATTCGGTTTGAAACCGAGCCGAGGACGTACGCCTTGGGGACCGCAATATAGTGAAGCGATGCATGGTGCTGCAATGCAACATGTCTTGAGTAAAACGGTTCGAGACAGTGCGGCGATGTTAGATGCAGTCCAAGGTCCAGAACAAACTTCGCTATTTAAAATTGAAGCACCAACCCAGAAATATTTAGATGTTATTCAACAAACACCTAAAAAATTAAAAATTGCATTTAATACTGCATCACCGATTGGCACTAAAGTATCTAAGGATGCGATTCAAGCCGTTCATCAAACAGCAAAGCTTTTGGAATCATTAGGACATATTGTGGTTGAGGATCACCCACAAATTGATGGAATGGCATTAGCAAAAGATTTCGTCACAACTTGGTTTAGCCAATTCTCTTATATGCAAGCGCAAATTAAGCAAATGTCAGGTGCAACAGATCATGATTTTGAACTTGATTCTGTTGCCTTGGCTGCTTTTGGGGCTAAAACCACTGCAACAGAATATATTCATACTTTGAATAATTGGGGACACTACAGTACTCAAATGAATCTTTTCTTTGAACAGTATGATTTATATTTAACACCAACCACTGCTTCGGTTGCCCCAAAAAATGGAGAAGTCGCAACCCCTGCTTGGCAAAAACCAATTTTAAAAGGTCTTTTAAAAGTTGGAAAAGCACATTATTTAGCTCAAGGAAAGCTAGTTGAGCAAATGGTGAGAGATAATTTAAGCTGGGTTCCATTTACGCAACTTGCCAATGTAACTGGTTTACCCGCAATGTCTATCCCACTCTATTGGAATAAAAATGGCTTACCTTTAGGAAGTCAATTCATTGCACCTTTTGGTCGCGAAGATCGTTTACTGCAACTTGCTGCTCAGCTTGAACAGACACAACCTTGGATGCCAGAATATCAAAAGATAAAAATCTAAATGATCATTAGGCTGTTGTTTCAACTTGATTCGGCAGCCAAATTACCAACATCAAGCCCAATAGCACGACGATACTCGCACAGAGAAATATCGTCGAGCCTGAAAAAATCTGCCAATAATGTCCCGCTAATAAACTACCTGATGCAACGCCTAATCCCCACATCGTGCTATAGAGTGCTTGACCACGTCCCTGCTGTTCTGCTGAAAAGTTTTGGAAAATAACTTTCATTGCAATCAAATGGAATAAGCCAAAACTAAATGCATGTAAACATTGTGCAAGAAGTTGCTCTAAAAAAAATTTCAAAACGCCCCAACTTTTGGGGCTTATTTTTATCTTTTTCAAAGGTGGTTTTTGTTTATCGAAGAGAAACGAGTAAGCGTGCATTCCCTCCTGCTGTCGGAAAATGATAAATCTCCAAACCGCTAAAAATTTGCTTGTTAGCAACACCCCAATATCGAATTTCGCCCCATAGCGTAAAAACCGCCTAAAATCGCATTTAAGCGCCCTTTTCTCAAAAACAGGGAAATCTAGCTAAACAGAGCTAAAACCGCCAATAAACGCAAAATAGGAGCATTTAGACCATGAAATTAAGTGATACCGAAAAAAATAATCGTTTGTCAGAGGTGTTTTTAAAGAAATCAGATCGAGAATATTACGATTTAGAAATCACTGAAAATCATCAAAAACTTTATGATCAGTACGTTTCAGGTGATTTAAACAAGCAAGATTTTGAAGAATATTTAAAAAAAATTAGCTCATAACTAAATGGCTATGAGCTATTAAAAAAAATTAATTAGAAACTGATTTGGATATTAACTTTATCCACGTCAATACCTGCTGCATGAGCTATCATTTCTTTAGCTTCAGCAATAATTTCAGATAGTTCTTTTGTTTCGTCTACAGCTTCTTCAGCAATAATTTCAGATTCATGTGAAGCAGTTTCTGCATTTGGATTTGCATTAAAGGCAGACCACTCAAGCTTTTCAACATCAAGGTCAATGTTTTGTAATAGATCATTGGTATTCAAATAAGCTACTGGATATCTTTGACCTGCTGTTAATTTTTTCCAAGCCTTTTTAAAGTTTTCTGTGTCTGGCAACAGTGCATATTCACTAATTTGAATTAATTTTCTACCAGCATGTTTTTTAGTCGGAATACAGCCCGAAATTTTACCAACCATGAAGGCTTGACCATGACCTAAGCCATCTTTTACCGCCCATGTTTCTCTATGATTTCGAATTAAAATTACATATTCAGCACTTTTAATACGGTCTGTACGTACTATCCAATAGCCTGAACCGCCTTCTGATTCCATCCACTTCAAATCTTTACCTGTAAAGATACCGATAACTTTAGCCATAATATTTGCTCCTATACGTTAGTTTTAATAAATCTATACGATAGAATTTTAAATATATGATTTTCAACAACAAACCGAGCGAGTGTCTACGAGCGACTGAGCGTTATAAAAATTTCGCCCCTTTCTTTTCCCTGATTACAAGCTTCCTATTGCTCCATAACAAGATTTACAGAGCAAAGCGACGGCAGTTATTGGCTCCATGACGAGCGAAGCGAGCATAAAGCTTTATGAGCGTAGCGAATCCATTTTTGTTTTTAGCGTCCTAGCCAGTCTTTGAAAAAACTGCCCCCAGGAATCGAGCGCAGCGAGATTCAATAGAGTTTGAGCAAAGCGAAAACATAGGGCAGTTTTAAATGCCGTTTTTTATTTTTTTGGGCTTTTAATAATATAAAAAGCTTTTAAATGCTTTTAAGAGCCTTGAAAGTATTGATATACGTGCGTTTCAGAGGACATACCGACACAAATAGTTTGTCATACCGACACAAATAGTTTGTTCAAAAACACCAATACCGACACAAATAGTTTGCATTAAGACACATAAAAATATAGTGTGTCTTAATATACATAAAAATAATGGTGTCTTAATGAAAGGCGGGTTAGTTGTAAAAGATAATGCTCTTATGAATGCCAGTTACAACTTGGAGGTAACAGAACAAAGGTTAATTTTATTGGCAATTATCAGTGCTAGAGAAACAGGGAAAGGAATTACTGCTGACAGTAAGTTAGAAATTCATGCCAGTGATTATGCAAAACAGTTCAATGTCACAAAAGAAGGTGCTTACAAGGCTTTAAAAGAAGCTGTAAACAACCTATTTGATCGACAATTTTCATTCCAAGAAGAAACATCAAAAGGGATTGGTATTGTTCGCTCACGATGGGTTAGTCGTATTAAATACATTGATGATTCTGCTCTACTAGAAATCACCTTTGCCCCTGATGTAGTTCCACTAATTACACGACTTGAGAAACACTTTACAAGCTATCAGATTAATCAAGTTTCAGGACTTACAGGCAAGTATGCAATACGACTTTATGAACTATTGATAACATGGCGTGAGGTAGGTAAAACTCCAATTTTGAAACTAGCGGATTTCAGAAGTCAGTTAGGAGTTGAACCTAATGAATACAAAGCAATGAATCATTTCAAAAGTCGTGTTTTAGAACCATCATTACAGCAAATTAATGAAAAAACAGACATTAAAGTGAAGGTAGAACAACATAAAAATGGTCGTTCAATTAGTGGTTTTTCATTCCGATTCAAACAAAAACCACAGCCAAAAGTAGAACAAAAAATCGACCCTAAACGAGATCCAAACACACCCGATTTTTTTGTTGAAATGACCGATGCCCAACGGCATTTGTTCGCACATAAATTATCTGAAATGCCCGAAGTTGGTAGCGAATATGCAGAGATCGGAGAGTCAGCCGAAGACTTTACGAAACGCCTTGCCGATATGCTTTTAGAGCCTAAAAAATTCAGGATGTTTTACCCGCTACTGGAACAGCTCGGCTTTGGTTCTAAAAAAATCCAATCTGCACCAATCAAACAGGTCGATGAACCTAAGTTTATTGAATTGCGAAATATGCAGGTGAACAGCTTGTCGTTCAATATGTCCCGTGACAAGAAATTCGCTCATTTAAAACAGGAAAGCGAATCTCCAGATGATTTTATGCAACGGCTTCGCATCATGCTAAAAGACCCAAAACAGCAAATTCAATTTTATGACTACGTGAATGCCAAACAGTAAAAATTAATCCTCTGAAGAACTTGCAAAATTATTGTCCCAGCCGACACAGCTGTAGCTCCTCTTAAAAAAGAGGCTTTTTTTTAATCAAACCCGAGTTGCGCTATGATTTTAGGGATCAATCATCTTGTTTCTCCATATCTTAA
Source organism: Acinetobacter sp. XH1741 (assembly GCF_041021895.1). Classification (NCBI taxonomy): domain Bacteria; kingdom Pseudomonadati; phylum Pseudomonadota; class Gammaproteobacteria; order Moraxellales; family Moraxellaceae; genus Acinetobacter; species Acinetobacter chenhuanii. The sequence goes on along the minus strand of NZ_CP157431.1, from coordinate 1,078 downwards.
ACAAGCTGATGCGTTGACCTGTGTCAAATATTGAGCAAGCATTGCATGATCGAGGCATGCCAAAGAATGTGATTCATCATTCCGACAGAGGTGTGCAATATCTTTCCATTCGCTATACCAATCGTTTAGAAGCAGCAAATTTACGAGCATCAGTCGGTACAACGGGTGATTCATACGATAATGCTCTGGCTGAAACGGTGAATGGCTTATACAAAACAGAGGTGATTGAATATTTAAAAGCAGATTGGCAAGGTTTAGCAGATGTACAACTTGCGACACTAAACTGGGTAGATTGGTTCAATAAAAAGCGTGTACACAGTGCACTGGGTTATGTATCGCCTTTTGAGTTTGAAGCAATGTACTATGATAAGATTAACCCGTTAGGTCAGGTGGCTTAACTTAAATAAAAAAGTCTCCGACAAACCCGGTACGGTTCAAAGCTCATTTTAACATCTACAACTTTTTTCAAAAAATGTTAATTCAGGCTGTTTGTGGAGTTTTGCAAGTGCCTCTACTTTATAAAAATTTAGCTGAAGGGATAAAGGCTATGAAATTTTCTGAATACATCCAATACGACGGTTTAGGTTTAGCTCAGTTGATCAAGCAAAAGCAAGTTCATCCTTCTGAGTTATTGGAAATCGCATTAGAACGTACAGCTCTGGTTAACCCAAAGCTTAATGCAGTCATTATTCCAATGTATGAGCAAGCAAAACATCGTGCCCATCAACCTAAATCAGGTATGTTTGCTGGTGTTCCCTTTTTGGTCAAAGACTTATTTCAAGAATATCAAGGTATTCCAACCTCGTACGGAAGCCAAGCACTCAAAAATATAAACTATACGCCTGATTTTAATGCTGAAATTGTCAATCGTTGGGAAGAAACAGGTATTATTACATTCGGCCGTACCAATACGCCTGAGTTTGGGATCAAAGGCATTACTGAACCTGATGCTTGGGGTACTTGTCATAACCCTTGGAATTTAAAACATAATAGTGGTGGCTCTTCTGGCGGTTCAGCATCGGCTGTTGCTGGCGGTTTAGTTCCAATTGCAGGCGCTGGTGATGGTGGCGGTTCAATT
>NZ_CP157430.1 GCF_041021895.1 Acinetobacter sp. XH1741 | reverse complement strand
AATGGATTGGTTATCTAAACTCAAAGTTCATTGAGTTTAGAACTATAATGTAAATTTACTGAATCATACCTAATGTAAGTTATTGATTTTATGATTCATCAGTTTAAGTCTTTAATGTGCAAAGACATCTACAAAAACATTTATATAAATAGAATCTAGCTTCTTCAGATTCATACAAAGGAAAACTAGTAGGCTTAGAAAGTTGTTCCTGAATATCAACCGTTATAAGAGTTAACATTATAAAATCAGAAGCATAAACTCTAGAATTAAGAAATAAATCTCTAAATTCTTTTTGTGAGATGACATTAGCTTTTTCTAACATACTTCCTGTTTCAAGCAATACAGAATGACACATTACTTCTAATTCTTTCTTACTGGCACTCTTTGCTAGAATCATCCATTCATTGAAAGGTCTAATACTTAACTGAACCCCATTTTTAAAAGAAAAAAGTCCTTTCATAAAGAAAAATAAAACTATAGCTACTACCGCTACTATTAAAAAAGTTTCCACGATTACCCCTAAAAATGTTCTAAATAGCCTAAGCAGAAAAAAAGATGATCATATCCACAAGAATACCTAATCCCACACCTGTACAAAATGAATAAATGCTCTCAACTTCTCAACACGCCACCAAAGCGTCGCACTTCGTGCTTTGGCTTTGGAAACGGTTGAGAGAGTTTCGGCAATACTTTCCCTAAAGGCGGTCATTTAAAAAAATGACACATCCTTTAAGTATTGCCGATTTACCGTATATTTTTTTGGCTTCGGAGCCACGTATATCGGTCGTATCCGCACATAGTTTTGCTGACTATGCAGACAAGGACTAAAGGTCTTGCACCTTCTCCCACACGCTCCCTGTCGAAGTATGGCGATATCTCTGCGAGGGCTTCCCCAACATGCAACTTAACCGACCTATACAACTACTTCCAACGCTCCGCCTTTGTGAGAATCCCCTGTAAGCGGTTTAGCCTTTCGACTATCGCTACGTTGCACCAGTGACACTTATTCCCTCCACATGCAACGCATGCCAATCCGTAAAACGGACACGCAGAAGCAGGCAAAGCTCGATCTATGATGCTTATTTGATGAATAAAAACACGTATTAACGAAGACTTATCATTTTGAGTCTTGATCTAAACGCTGTTTATTGTGAAAATAGAGTTCAGGTACAAGCCTTAGTGTGAAATCTGCACGAGTTGGTAGCTCTGCTGATCTTCGTTACTTGATGTTAGCGCATCAAATAACTGCGTACCGCTGAATATAAAGCGAAAGCCCATTTAGTTTCAATACTGAATGGGCTTTTTCTTTAATTTCTCATTAATTTTACTTATTTAAGCTTATATAACTACCATCTTTCACAGCTTTTTTGTCCATTTAAAATATATTCCAATACATGTGATGTGCTTAGCCCACGGACATTTGTGTGTTCGGTATATTCACCATGCCCAATGACTTCTTCATTATCATTCAAAATACTGAAAGGAGTTATTTCTGTTTGTCCTAAATGACCTTTTGTTTTCATACGAGAACAAACAATTTTGTCATCATTAGATAAGTTTATTTTTTCTTGCCAACTCATTTCTTTCCTCTAATTTATTTTTAATAATCAAAAATATAATAATACTAGAAACAATAATTTTATAGCATATTATAATTATTACCTATTTAGGATCTATCACACATAAGTCATGATTTTTTGAGTAGTTGCATTGGTCTTTCATCACTCTCACACAAGGCTTAGATTCTTCTCCAACCCTACAACTTTGAATATCTAACTGAATACCAGCTTCCCTTAAACTTTCGATCTTAGAAATATTTTCCAATGGTTTGATATAAACACTGAATAACCAAATGATACCAAGCATCAGAATGGCAAAAATGCCTAGAACAATGACAATGAGCTTCCATGAAAATTGATCACTGGCTGATTCAATCGAGTTTTTTAAACGTCCAAGTGCTTTGGCGGTCTTTATAAGCTCTGCTGTGCCCTCTTGTAAGCCCGTATTTAGCGATTTTGATACGGTGCTATGGGTTTGCCCTGCAATGACCTTCTGAATGCGTTCTTCGGTGATTTGAAGCTCTTTAACGGCCTGATTGACTAGGTTCTGCTGTTGTTCTGCCACTGCCATCAGTGCATATAACTTTTTTTCCTCAGGTGTCATCGGCTCATCCCTCTAAACTTCATTGTTTTCTGTTGCTCTCGTTCTAATTTCTGCTGTTGCTTGTACTGTTCCAAAGCAAGCTGTTTGAAGCTATCAAAATCAGCCTTAAAGCTCTCAATGCCCTGTTTAATTTCTTTGTCTGAAATTGGACTGTCTTTGAGGTCTTTGAGGTCTTTTTTCGGGTCGCCTAAATCTAGCCGCTCAAGTTCTTTATAGGCTGTGCGTGACTGTTTCAGGGCTTCCCTGATTTCAGGGTCTTTGGCTTGGCTTGGTAATAGTTTTTTTTCAGGTTCTTTCTCTATGCCTTGCTCTTTGTAGCTTCGCATATCAATACGGCTATCAATTTGATGCTTTTCTAAATGGCTGTTGCATAAATCTGCCCATCTTTGGCGTAGGTCTTTAATATCAATTTTTCGTTCCTGGTAACTCTTGCCTGTATTGTCTTTTTTAGCTCCGCCACGTTCAGGATTTTTGCTGTTATAGCGTTTGAAATATTGCTCTGGATCTCGCTCGATTCCATCTTGCAGACGTTCATTAAACATGAGGTGAACGTGAGGCTGATCATTGCCGTCCATTGCTTTAGGGTTATGAATCGCAAACTGATACGGATATTTTGAGCCGATCTCGGACCGAATGAAGTCCTCAACCAGTTCTAGGCGTTGCTCGGCATTCATCTCTCTAGGTAGGGCAATTTCATATTCTCGATAAGTACTGCCGTTTTTACGCTCGTAAAGGTCGGCAGACTGCCAAAAGGTAATCGGATTATGTTCAGCCCATTTCGGCATATTCCCATAGGCACTATGTTCAAGATCAGTTTCTGCCTGTTCCTGTTTCAGCTTCTTTTCTTCATCCCGATCAATATATTCGGCATGCGGTGCTGCTTTACCTGCCTTACCGACTTTGACACTTAAACGAGCAATCGCCATTAGGTTTTATCCTGTTCCTTTTTTCGGTTGCGCTCTTTCTTAAACGCCCTTTGATCAAGTATCGAAGCCCACATCATAATGATGATGATTAGCGGTGCTGCGATCACGCCAAAAGTAATATCTTTGATTCTTCCCAATACCTGTTTTAGTTGCATGCTGTTGCTCCTAGCTTTGGTACTTCTTTTTTTCATTCAATTTTCAATTGAACGAAAAAAAGAAGTTTCAGGGTTTTAGGGATGAAGTCCCTAACGTGCTTAGGTTTCTCAATGAAATTGAGAAACGTCTAAGCGCGCCATCAAATTTTTGATGGAAGTACAGGCGAACTTCTCTAGAACGAACTTTAACAAAATTGCGGACATTGGACGTAATTATTTTGTTATCGTTCTTTGAGAATTGAGCCTGTGCTTTTGCGGTATCTGAATTAAGGAATTGAATATGAATAATGAATGGCTATCTGAAAAAATCACCTACATTTCTGCTTTAAAGAATCCTAGTGATGCTCAAAAACTTTTACTTGAACTATCCAAAATTCAGTACAGAACACCCGACCAAGAGAAAAAGATCAATGCCTTGATCAAAGCTGAAAAAGCCATAGATCGAGCAAATAAGCAAAAAGTTGCAGTTAGAAAATTATTGAATGCAGAAAAGGAAGCTGAACGCAAAGCTCGTACACGTCATCTCATTCAATTAGGCGCACTTTTTGAAATTGCTAACCTAGATCAGCGTGACCCAGCAGAATTACTTGGCGTATTACTGAAAACGGCTGAAATTGATCCCAATGATATGAAATGGCAGATTTGGAAGGAATTAGGACAACAAGAGCTTAATCAACGGTCTAAAAAGTAAATAATATGAGCAAGCTTTTAAACTTACTCATTAAATTAATTCCATGATTCTTGTTGTTTATCAGCTGAATATTGAGCTATAGCAATTAAGGCATTTTTACCTTGATAAAAGTTATTCTCAAAAGAAAAACCTTCAAAAGTTAATCTACTGTGACTGACCATTAAAGTCTCAAAAATGACATTAATGTTCTAAACTTTAACAATATAGTTGTAAACTCAAAGAGGAAGTTTGAATGAATATTACGAAAAAATCAGATTCAATACTTGTGGTATTTTTTAAGTTGTTTCTTTGTAGCAGTGCATTTGTTGCATGTATTTTATTTGGATTTTGGTTGAGTCCAATGCAAGTACCATCCCCAATAGTCATTTTTATATCACTTGCAATCACCGTTTTATTTACTTATTGGATATTTGGAATAGGTAAACTCAAACATAAGTAAATTTACAACTATTATGTCATAAATGGATTGGTTATCTAAACTCAAAGTTCATTGAGTTTAGAACTATAATGTAAATTTACTGAATCATACCTAATGTAAGTTATTGATTTTATGATTCATCAGTTTAAGTCTTTAATGTGCAAAGACATAAGCAGCCGTTAGTGTCCGAATCCATACGCAAGTTTCTGTGGCTTCATGTTCAACTCGAATCTCTGATGGCTCGAGTTCCTTTACCCAGTTTTCTACGCAATAAGGTGCGCAATGTCACACCATCGGAGTAGCCAACCATTTCCGCGATCCGGTCGAGGTTGTGATTGCTGGTTTTAAGCAGATGGACCGCCTGTTCAATTCGCAGGTCTTGTACATACGCGACTGGCGTTTTGCCAAGTACGTCATGCAGCCGCCTTGCCAAGGTGCGCTTGCTGGTCGCAAGAGCATCAGCAGCAGCGTCCAGATTGAACCCCTGCGTCAGATTGGTCCGTACCCAACGATCAAACTTTTCCACGAGAGGATCTGTATGCGCCAGGTGATCCGAGATAATATAGGCCGACTGTGAAGGCCGAGAATCCACAACCAGATACTTGGCGACCAGTCCGGCGAGCTCTGGACTTGTCTGCCGTATGAGGGACAGCATCATGTCAACGTGGCTGAGGGCCGCACCTGCCGTCACGAACTGGCCTGAATGAACCACCATATGACTTGTGTTCAGTCGCACGGCAGGGTATCGCTGACGAAAAAGAGAAGTTAGCCACCAAGTGGTTGTCGCTTCTTGACCGTCCAGAAGACCGCTTTGAGCCAGGACAAACGTGCCAATGCAAGCCGCTGCGATTTGAGCTCCATCGTCCGACCAACCACGCAATACGGCAGCGGCATCGGCCACATCAGGCCTGTCCAGCGCATTGATCAATGCATCAGGCATCTTGTACCCAATGGCAGGCACGATGACCAAATCCGGCTTTGGACACTCATGAGCACGCACTGCAGGAATGACCATTTGCTGGGCAGTGGCAACTCGACGCCTTACGCCCACGACCGAAACATTCCACCGAGGAACCGTGCTGCGCTGCATCTCCAACAACTCATTCGCGGTGGTCAGCGCATCCAGGACAATGGAAAGTCCCGTGTCGAAGACCCCCTCCAAAGCTAAGACATTGACTTGCATGACTTAAAGGTTGGCAAACATATCGGTCTCATAACTTGAACTGATTCTTCCACAAACGCAATGCCTCAAAGTTTGTGTCTCGCGTGGAAGCAGTTGCGCCCCTTCTTACATTCAATGTCGCTACCACCTCCGGCTCCATTACCCTCAAAAAGGGATTGGTAGCGCGCTCCATCGCGATGGTTGATGGCAAGGTGGGTTGCCCAAGGCTACGATTGTGTGCATCTACCCGAAACCGCTCCTGCAAATCCGGGTTAGACGGCTCTACCTCAAGTGCAAACTTCAGGTTGTCCAGGGTGTATTCGTGGGCACAAAAAACCAGCGTCTGTCCTGGAAGATCCGCCAAGCGATCCAGGGAACGGCGCATGGCTTGCATTGACTCGCCAAACATTTTCCCGCAACCACCGCCAAACAGCGTGTCACCCGTAAACAGCCATCCACGAGTCTCATCCAGAAAGGCTAAATGACCCTTGGTGTGCCCCGGCACAGCCAGCACTTTCAATTGCACGTCGAGCACATCCAGATCAACGGTATCGCCTTCGCCAACCACACAACTAACGCAATCCAGCGGCACGGTACCGGGCTTCGGAAACGGAGGATGGGATACCCTGTCGTGATCGTTCAACTCCGGGCCATATACCGGAACCTTCCAATGGCTAAGCAAACCGGGTACGCCCAGATTGTGGTCATAGTGAAGATGCGTCAGCACTATGGCGTGCAGTTCCAGCCTCTGTTCCCTGAGTGCATTGATAACCGGCTCGGACTGACCGGGGTCGACAACCACAGCTCGCTGGTCGTCGTGAATCATCCAGATATAGTTGTCCTTGAATGCGAGGATTGGTTGGATGTGGACGTGCTTCATTGGAATAGGTAAACTCAAACATAAGTAAATTTACAACTATTATGTCATA
>NZ_CP157429.1 GCF_041021895.1 Acinetobacter sp. XH1741 | reverse complement strand
TTAATCTGCCTGTGCTCAATATCTACTGGACATTTTCCTTCTCGCTTTAACCGTGATAAAGCATGGCCATAGGTCGCTGCTTTATCTGTATTGATGACCCGTGGAATTTGCCATTTTTTCACCGTATTGAAGATCTTTCCTAAAAAACAATAGGCTGATTTACTGTTCCGTCTAGCGGAAAGGTAAAAGTCAATCGTATGACCCCGTTGATCAACTGCACGATACAGGTAAGTCCATCGCCCCTTCACTTTGATATAAGTCTCATCCATATGCCATGAATGTAAATCTGTAGGATTACGCCAATACCAGCGTAAGCGTTTTTCCATTTCTGGAGCATAACGCTGAACCCAACGATAAATTGTGGTGTGGTCAACATTCACACCTCGTTCAGCGAGCATTTCTTGAAGTTCACGATAGCTGATGCCATATTTACAATACCAACGAACAGCCCAAAGAATGATTTCACCTTGAAAGTGCCGACCATGGAAGGGATTCATCTGCTGTATCTCGAAATAAATAAGATATTTAGCTTATCATGTCAGCCTATTTGCAACAGTGCCTATGCGAGCAGTTACTTATACTGCTCTTTCTCATGTCCTAAAAGCCTTTGACCATGTCAAATCGCAACATTGAGGTTATCTTGTTTTGGAATAAGCGTGGTCATTGTATGAAAGTGTTGATACATGATGGACTGGGTATTCAAAGCTCTACGGTTGAAACAAGCAACATTTCACTGGACTCAAACTCATCATAGTGAAACAATTACAAGCATTGATTCAGAGTTTCGCTTGATAAAGAATTTGACAATGTGCATCAAACATCATGACATCAATTCAGTCAGCCAAGCTGAATAGCCTAGATCCGTGTCTGTGCAGAAAAGGACGCCTTCATATAAAATAACTCAAATAGATAAATTACCACCACACTGCTAGAGCCTGAGCTGAATTTAAAAATATCTATAGGGTTCACCGGGGACTTACAGTAAATTTAACTTGGATAAAAAATATCCCCCTTAAAAAAGTGGGATATTTTTAATTTATTTATTTATTTAATATTTCTTTTAATTCATCTGCACTATATGTCGATAAATTTTCTATAGCTGCTCGAACAATACTTGAACGATTTATTCTTGCATTTTGCCCTTTTACAACCAGCTCATCAATTAGTTTACTAATATCTTCATTGAGAGAAAAAGTGTAACGAATAAATTTTTTTTCACTTGATTCTAAAGCCTTTACCCTCTTTTCTGCACCAGATATAAATGCATCTAACATTTTATCTTGTTCAGTAGGTTCAGGTTTTTTGTTTAGCCCAGTTAAACCAGCCATAGTTATACTCCTAAAAACTCTCTTGCAATACTTTCAATTTCAGCTTTCGCTTTAGGATCACTATTTACTTCAAAAACCGAAAGCCCATTTTCATCTGCATCATCATAAACATTTCGATTTGTTGTGATTGAATTCAATGCATCAATACCAAATGATTTGCATGCCTCTTTTGCATCTAAAATTCTTTGAACTTGAGAAGGAAGAGTTGGACACTGAGTAATAATTGCTCTAGCTTTCAGATTTGGATTTACTGTCTTTGCTAATTTTAAAACTTGTTCCATATGATCTAAAGTTTTTAGATCTCTTCGTTTGGGTCTAAACGGCAATAACATATGTGTAGCTATAGTCATTGCTGAACGTAATGCTTCAGAATCCTGTCCACCTGCATCAATGATAATATCTTGGTATCTTTTATCTAAATCTTTTAAAACTGAACGTATATTCCCTGATGCTTGTACTGATGGAATATTATTTAATTCATCGTTTTCATCTCTTTCTTTGACCCAATCTGTTGTTGTTCCTTGAGGGTCAGCATCTAATAAGAGGACGTCTCTTTGACTTTGTTGTAAGTAAACTGCAAGATTTTGAGCTAAACAGCTTTTACCAGCACCGCCTTTTTCACCACCAACTAAGATAATCATAATTTATGTAAGTTACGTAAGTTTGTTTGTGTATAATTTAACGGTGATTTATGAAGTAATCAACTATCATGAAAAAAAAATTAAAAAAAAGTTATCCACAAAAGAATGGTCTTTTTGAATTTATATATATTTATTTAAATTTATTATTTATATCTCTGCTCAAAGCTTGACTAGCAAAGGGATACAGGAAGTATATGTTGACAAATTCCTACCAATAAGTTGACTTTTTCCTGTTTCTGAGTTGACATATTCCTACCAATAAGTTGACTTTTTCCTGTTTCTAAGTTGACAAATTCTGTGCATAAGTTGACAAATTCTTTTATTAAAAATACTTTCATTTGTGGACGTTAAGTAGTATTGTCAATATATCTATTTATAACATTTTCCTTAATATATCTCCCTATGAGTAACATAGTATATAAAGATAATAATTTGGTTGAAGCATCGTATTCACTAAATCTATCTGAGCAAAGGCTAATATTAATTGCGATCATTGCTGCTCGAGAAATTGAGAAAGAACTTACTTCTGATACTATACTTACGATTCATGCTTCTGAATACATGAAACAGTTTAATTTAGGACGTCAAGCATCTTATGAAGCGTTACAATCTGCATGTGATAATCTTTTTGAACGGCATTTGAATTATAAAGCAGTAGATCCTATAACTGGAAAAATAGGAATATACAAAAGTAGGTGGGTTTCAAAAGTTGGTTATGTTAAGGAAGAGGGATGCGTCCAACTAATTTTTGCACCAGATATTATCCCCTTATTTGTAAAACTTGAAGAAAAGTTCACAAGATATGAACTTAAACAAATCTCACCACTTACAAGCATTTATGCTATTCGCCTGTATGAGTTACTCATACGTTGGAGATCAACTGGTAAGTTATATATTTCTATAGATGAGCTTAGATCAAAACTCGGATTGATAGAAGATGAATATAAAAAGATGGGAGACTTTAAAAAAAGGGTTCTTACCGTAGCTTTAAATCAAATTAACAAATTTACGGATATTACTGTTTCTTATATACAAAAAAAGGAGGGAAGAAATATTTCAGAATTACATTTCATGTTTGAAGAAAAAGAACAAAATAAAACGAGTACAAGTGCTCCTTTAGAGCCAACTTATAAATTGACAGCTAAGCAATGTATATTCTTTGCTAAAAAGCTATGTGATATTACTAACTATCCAAAATTTGGTAATGATTTCGCACATCGTGGAGAGACTCTAGAAGACTTTCAGGAAAGGATATCAAGTGATCTTCTTGATAGCGATAATGTTAGAAAGTATTTTTCTTATTTGTTAGAAGTTGGTTATGCTCCTAAATACAAGAAGTAACCCTTTAGTTAATTGTCACTTTAAACAAAAGACCACGCCCTTTCATACTAAGTTTTTAATTAAGATTGCTTTCATGTGATTTTAATATGAATTAGCATAAGTTACATAACTTATGCTGGTTAAGTAACCACCTATCCTGCCTTTATAATTTATTGCTGCAGTTCTCATCATCATTGGAATAAGTGGACAGATTCCTGACACGGAATACTATAACTGAGGTCACCTAAATAGGATGCATAAGTTATGCAAGTTACGCCACTTAAATAAGTTAAGGCGCTAAAGCGATAAAAGCTACATGATAGCCAGTACTGAGCACTGGCGATCTAAGTCAATGCTGCAGTTCTCATCATCATTGGAATAAGTGGACAAATTCCTGACATGGAAATTGCAGCGAGATTGGCTAAAGTTACTGCACTGATTATCAGTCGAGATGTCGTTATTGATTATGCCTTATACGGAACTCCAGAATTAGCCCTCGTTGCGAACAACAAAGCCAGAAATCCTGCAGTTCCGCGGACGCTGATAAGTAGACAGATTCCTGACACGGAATACTATAACTTACATCACTTAAATAGGATGCGTAAGTTGTGTAAGTTACGCCACTTAAATAAGTTAAGGCGCTAAAGCGATAAAAGCTACATGATGGTCAGTACTGAGCACTGGCGATCTAAGTCAATGCTGCAGTTCTCATCATCATTGGAATAAGTGGACAAATTCCTGACATGGAAATTGCAGCGAGATTGGCTAAAGTTACTGCACTGATTATCAGTCGAGATGTCGTTATTGATTATGCCTTATACGGAACTCCAGAATTAGCCCTCGTTGCGAACAACAAAGCAGAAATCCTGCAGTTCCGCGGACGCTGATAAGTAGACAGATTCCTGACACGGAATACTATAACTGAGGTCACCTAAATAGGATGCATAAGTTGTGTAAGTTACGCCACTTAAATAAGTTAAGGCGCTAAAGCGATAAAAGCTACATGATGGCCAGTACTGAGCACTGGCGATCTAAGTCAATGCTGCAGTTCTCATCATCATTGGAATAAGTGGACAAATTCCTGACATGGAAATTGCAGCGAGATTGGCTAAAGTTACTGCGCTGATTATCAGCCGAGATGTCGTTATTGATTATGCCTTATACGGAACTCCAGAATTAGCCCTCGTTGCGAACAACAAAGCCAGAAATCCTGCAGTTCCGCGGACGCTGATAAGTAGACAGATTCCTGACACGGAATACTATAACTTACATCACTTAAATAGGATGCATAAGTTATGCAAGTTACGCCACTTAAATAAGTTAAGGCGCTAAAGCGATAAAAGCTACATGATGGCCAGTACTGAGCACTGGCGATCTAAGTCAATGCTGCAGTTCTCATCATCATTGGAATAAGTGGACAGATTCCTGACACGGAATACTATAACTGAGGTCACCTAAATAGGATGCATAAGTTATGCAAGTTACGCCACTTAAATAAGTTAAGGCGCTAAAGCGATAAAAGCTACATGATAGCCAGTACTGAGCACTGGCGATCTAAGTCAATGCTGCAGTTCTCATCATCATTGGAATAAGTGGACAAATTCCTGACATGGAAATTGCAGCGAGATTGGCTAAAGTTACTGCACTGATTATCAGTCGAGATGTCGTTATTGATTATGCCTTATACGGAACTCCAGAATTAGCCCTCGTTGCGAACAACAAAGCCAGAAATCCTGCAGTTCCGCGGACGCTGATAAGTAGACAGATTCCTGACACGGAATACTATAACTTACATCACTTAAATAGGATGCGTAAGTTGTGTAAGTTACGCCACTTAAATAAGTTAAGGCGCTAAAGCGATAAAAGCTACATGATGGTCAGTACTGAGCACTGGCGATCTAAGTCAATGCTGCAGTTCTCATCATCATTGGAATAAGTGGACAAATTCCTGACATGGAAATTGCAGCGAGATTGGCTAAAGTTACTGCACTGATTATCAGTCGAGATGTCGTTATTGATTATGCCTTATACGGAACTCCAGAATTAGCCCTCGTTGCGAACAACAAAGCAGAAATCCTGCAGTTCCGCGGACGCTGATAAGTAGACAGATTCCTGACACGGAATACTATAACTGAGGTCACCTAAATAGGATGCATAAGTTGTGTAAGTTACGCCACTTAAATAAGTTAAGGCGCTAAAGCGATAAAAGCTACATGATGGCCAGTACTGAGCACTGGCGATCTAAGTCAATGCTGCAGTTCTCATCATCATTGGAATAAGTGGACAAATTCCTGACATGGAAATTGCAGCGAGATTGGCTAAAGTTACTGCGCTGATTATCAGCCGAGATGTCGTTATTGATTATGCCTTATACGGAACTCCAGAATTAGCCCTCGTTGCGAACAACAAAGCCAGAAATCCTGCAGTTCCGCGGACGCTGATAAGTAGACAGATTCCTGACACGGAATACTATAACTTACATCACTTAAATAGGATGCATAAGTTATGCAAGTTACGCCACTTAAATAAGTTAAGGCGCTAAAGCGATAAAAGCTACATGATGGCCAGTACTGAGCACTGGCGATCTAAGTCAATGCTGCAGTTCTCATCATCATTGGAATAAGTGGACAGATTCCTGACACGGAATACTATAACTGAGGTCACCTAAATAGGATGCATAAGTTATGCAAGTTACGCCACTTAAATAAGTTAAGGCGCTAAAGCGATAAAAGCTACATGATAGCCAGTACTGAGCACTGGCGATCTAAGTCAATGCTGCAGTTCTCATCATCATTGGAATAAGTGGACAAATTCCTGACATGGAAATTGCAGCGAGATTGGCTAAAGTTACTGCACTGATTATCAGTCGAGATGTCGTTATTGATTATGCCTTATACGGAACTCCAGAATTAGCCCTCGTTGCGAACAACAAAGCCAGAAATCCTGCAGTTCCGCGGACGCTGATAAGTAGACAGATTCCTGACACGGAATACTATAACTTACATCACTTAAATAGGATGCGTAAGTTGTGTAAGTTACGCCACTTAAATAAGTTAAGGCGCTAAAGCGATAAAAGCTACATGATGGTCAGTACTGAGCACTGGCGATCTAAGTCAATGCTGCAGTTCTCATCATCATTGGAATAAGTGGACAAATTCCTGACATGGAAATTGCAGCGAGATTGGCTAAAGTTACTGCACTGATTATCAGTCGAGATGTCGTTATTGATTATGCCTTATACGGAACTCCAGAATTAGCCCTCGTTGCGAACAACAAAGCAGAAATCCTGCAGTTCCGCGGACGCTGATAAGTAGACAGATTCCTGACACGGAATACTATAACTGAGGTCACCTAAATAGGATGCATAAGTTGTGTAAGTTACGCCACTTAAATAAGTTAAGGCGCTAAAGCGATAAAAGCTACATGATGGCCAGTACTGAGCACTGGCGATCTAAGTCAATGCTGCAGTTCTCATCATCATTGGAATAAGTGGACAAATTCCTGACATGGAAATTGCAGCGAGATTGGCTAAAGTTACTGCGCTGATTATCAGCCGAGATGTCGTTATTGATTATGCCTTATACGGAACTCCAGAATTAGCCCTCGTTGCGAACAACAAAGCCAGAAATCCTGCAGTTCCGCGGACGCTGATAAGTAGACAGATTCCTGACACGGAATACTATAACTTACATCACTTAAATAGGATGCATAAGTTATGCAAGTTACGCCACTTAAATAAGTTAAGGCGCTAAAGCGATAAAAGCTACATGATGGCCAGTACTGAGCACTGGCGATCTAAGTCAATGCTGCAGTTCTCATCATCATTGGAATAAGTGGACAAATTCCTGACATGGAAATTGCAGCGAGATTGGCTAAAGTTACTGCACTGATTATCAGTCGAGATGTCGTTATTGATTATGCCTTATACGGAACTCCAGAATTAGCCCTCGTTGCGAACAACAAAGCCAGAAATCCTGCAGTTCCGCGGACGCTGATAAGTAGACAGATTCCTGACACGGAATACTATAACTTACATCACTTAAATAGGATGCGTAAGTTGTGTAAGTTACGCCACTTAAATAAGTTAAGGCGCTAAAGCGATAAAAGCTACATGATGGTCAGTACTGAGCACTGGCGATCTAAGTCAATGCTGCAGTTCTCATCATCATTGGAATAAGTGGACAAATTCCTGACATGGAAATTGCAGCGAGATTGGCTAAAGTTACTGCACTGATTATCAGTCGAGATGTCGTTATTGATTATGCCTTATACGGAACTCCAGAATTAGCCCTCGTTGCGAACAACAAAGCAGAAATCCTGCAGTTCCGCGGACGCTGATAAGTAGACAGATTCCTGACACGGAATACTATAACTGAGGTCACCTAAATAGGATGCATAAGTTGTGTAAGTTACGCCACTTAAATAAGTTAAGGCGCTAAAGCGATAAAAGCTACATGATGGCCAGTACTGAGCACTGGCGATCTAAGTCAATGCTGCAGTTCTCATCATCATTGGAATAAGTGGACAAATTCCTGACACGGAATACTATAACTGAGGTCACTTAAATGGGATGCATAAGTTATGTAAGTTACGCCACTTAAATGAGTTGAGGTGCTAAAGCGATAAAAGTGGCACTGTTGGAAATATAGATTTAAGTCGATGATTTTTCCTTTAAAAAAAGTACTTAAAGACGGCTTTGTTGCACAAAGCTGTTTGTAAGGTCTGATTCAGCAATATAATTTCCGAATGAAGAAGCCAGCAACTAAAATCTACCGTACAACGAATTGGTCCGCATATAAACTCAGTGCGAGAAACTTTCAGAGCCAAGTGAATGAGATAACACTAAATATAAAAAAATGGAAGAATAATTTACTAAGTTATTGTTTTTAAGTTGATCCTTGTTTTATATGGGGGTGATAATAACTTCTGATTACTAGTTTTTACCTTAAATATACCGATTGAAAGATTCATTTAAAGGCTATGAATACATGAGTTTTACAGTTTGGCTAGGTCAGCATGAGTACTTTTCACAAGATTTAAGATCGACCATGAACGTGATTAAGTTATAGGGGATTGATGAAATAGTTTTTATGAATTTCTGGCTTTCTGGGCTGATTTTATCAAATTCATGTCTATGCAAAATTGCGACATATTTCTCGTGCTGGTAGTTATCCAGAGTTTGGTCTGCATCTATCCATAGTGCAGACCTTTTTTTGGTGACAGTTTTTTCTTAGTGATTTTCGATCTGGATGTAGTGATTTCACGTTTGCAGAATATATCTTGGCGGTGATCCATCTAATATTCGTGATTATAAAGAGAGCTAATTCACAGGTTCTACAGATTATGTAGCGACTAACTATATCAAAGTCTATTTGCAGTTGATGGTTGGCGCTTAGTTTATATTTACGCTTAGGTTTCAGTTAAAAAATCAATATTCTGTTGAATCCGTGATTGAATCATCTGTAGGGTAGATTCTCGAATTTGATGGGGATACAGGCGCTGCGCAATTTGACTAAATTGAAGTGCAATTTCACGCATGGTCAAGATGATCTCATCGACTTCTAGAGTAGTCAGATTAGCTTCTGAAGTACCGAGTTTATGTATGTCATTTCGGGAAATATTGAGCGCTTCTCCCATAATGTCCATTTGATGATAACCACCTGGACCCTCGCAGAAGGTCACATCATAGGCTGGAGCCAATTTCCATTGACCATTTTTCTCCATGAGAAATGAAAAGTTCTTAGTATGGTCATCCCGATTATTGAAAAGCACATTAAACACAGCACGTTTAAAAGCATGCAATCTTTCTCGTACATCTTGCGTACACATCAAGGTTGCCCGGAGAAAATTGCGATAGTCTAGGCTACCTGGAACTTTATAGTCTGCTCCTGTATATGCAGCCAAACTCTGCATTGGAATCCGCATACCATTTTGACGATCGAATCGTTTAGAAGCAAAAGCCGTTAAACCATTGGGCAAATTAAAGAAATGGGTATCTGGAGTCTCAATTGCACAAAGTCGCAAACATTCTGCATAGACGGCTTCAATGGCGCAGACTTCAGGATGCTCTTGCTGAGCAGGAAACTTAATCAGCCAGGCTTCATGTTGATCAGAATCTTGAGTCGAAAACTCTAAATTGACAGGATCTCGGTAAACCAACGCTTTTGGTCTGGCACCTTGAGGGGAGCCACCCATGACCAATAAATGCTGTAGAAATTCACCACCTTCACCTTTGAGTACTTCTTGAACTTCCTGGGCCAGTTGTTGTAAAGGGATATTTTCTGAGGTTTGCATGTCAGCAACACAAGGTTCAAAGGAGAGGGCACCCATTGCGTGACTACTAATATAGGTCAGACGCTCCAAAGGTCCAATTCGTGCTGAATTTAAGCCAATTTTTTTGAAATATCGATCCATCAACATCATGCCCCAACCATCTGGTAAAGCGTCATAGACTGGACCTGGGAGTCCCATTTGATGAGTAGGAAAACCTTGTCTGAATGGTAGACCTTTTAAAGGCAGCAAGTAAGAAGAGAGCTCAACACCTTGCTGTATTGCTTCTGGACTATATTCAAAAGCAATGGTGGGTCTACCTGTCGTGGCTGTTGAACTAATCAGCGTTCCCCATAACCATGATTCGCCCCAACCGTTGTAATAAACATTAAGTCTATTGAGCATTATCCCTTCCTCTTAATACGGTGGCGCTTACTTTGACTCTCATAGCGAAGAATGTCATTCACACTGTTAAGCTGAGGTTTAAATAGTTCCTGAAGTTCGTTTAATCGACCCAAGACCATTGCAATACGGACTAAATTTTCAACAGATACATTTCGTCCCGCTTCAAGATTCGAAACTGTATTCACGCCGACACCAGCGCGTGCTGCTACCTCAGCTTGAGACATCTCCAGAAAGAGTCGTTGCTTACGTAAACGCTCACCTAAAAGAGTCACAACTTCTTCTGGTTTAGTGAAATATAAATCCATTAAATTGGGTCTTAAGAATGAATAATTTAATTAAATCACAAAATAATGGAATTAATCTATAGCTATAGTGTGGCTAAGGAGGGCTTTGTTGCACAGCACATCAGAAGGGTAGGTATAGTCCTTGGGTATCGGTTACAGAAAATCATCAGGATGTACTTTGACTGATTGTTGATACGGAGATTTCAGTATTTTCATTTTTCCTAATAGGTCACATTACTTAGAAAGGGTTCTTCGAAAATTAGTTCATACTTTAAAAATCCTATAAATATTGAGGATATTTTCTTAATGCTTTCAATATAGCATGCGGCTATATGTAACTCGAACGGGCTTAATCTGCCTTTCAGTATAAATTTTTTGGGCGTGAGAGGGGAGAGGTGTGAGGGCAAGCAATTTATATCGTGGATACTTCTAAATTACTTATGTAATAGAAGGTGGTAAACATGGATTTAGAGGTAATAACACTAAATATAAAAAAATTGGAAGAATAATTTATTAAATTATTGTTTTTATGTGGTTATTGGTGATGTTATGAATAATAATAACTTTTTCTTGATGAATTTTACCTAAAAAAATTGATCAGATAATTTTCTTTAAATGTCATGCATACATAAATTTGACAGTTTGAAGGGATCGGTATGTGCATTTTTCACAAGGTTAAAGATCGACCATAAATGTGATAAACGGCAGAGGATCATTGAAAAATGAATGGATTTAAACACTACATGTATGCACGAAAAAAAGTATCGCTGCGGTTCTGCTGACAGGCTGTATTGAGCATTGAATGCAAATGATGTAGTAATTGTCTACAGGCTATAGGACCAGCATGAAGAAGAATGAAATGTAGTTGCCAATTTATAACCTTGGTTGAAAAGCATAGCATTGTTATTCGGAGAAGTGAGGTAAGCCATCCTTCTCTTATTCATTTAAAATGATTCTTACTCAACTGATCTCGACTCATGGGCTGGTTCCAATTAGACGGATAATAACTTCCATCCCCTATCTTTTTCTTACCACATTTCTTGCATTTAATCCCTTCTTTGGAGATTTGATTCAGCATCACTGTTGTCGGTTGAATCAAATCAATGACATAGTTCGTTGGTTCAGGAAAAGCAGAAGAGGCTGCTTTATTGCAAAAGAGAACATTCGGATCAAATGGATTGGATTGCACAAAAGCCATGATACAGCCACAGAGTAATTCACCTGCATGTAATCTGTAACATCCATTCAGGTCATCAGACGAAGATTAATCTGAAATTTAAGCACTAAACGCCATAAATCTATGTATGGGCAGACTTTTTTGAGACATATGTTGATAAACATGCGGCAAGTTACATTGCTTAAAAGTCTATCTAAGTTAACGATCTATTCAATTCTGGATAAGTAATCTGAATATTACGATCCTAAATTACCCGAAGAGTATTAAGATTTCTAAGAATCGTGTTTGTTGGTTTATTTGGGAAATTAATCAGTGGATTGAAGCAAAGATGATGGCTCATTAAGGATTGTGGGCTTCGACTACTTAAATTTTAGGTATTTTGAATAAAGCATATTTCAAAAATCTTAATTAATGGATTTAAATTACCATAAAAACCTTCAATATTGGCTTGAATCCATTGTTGTTGAGAGTCAATGCGAGACCAATCAATACCATAACCACAATGAGCAATCAGATGCTCAAAGAAAATCCGTTGTGTACGTCCATTACCTTCACGGAATGGGTGTATGACATTAAGCTCACAATACAAGTCGGCAAGTTGAGGAATCAGTTGTTGTGGTGCTAAGCCTTGAAAGTATTTTTTTTCTTGAAGCGTTTTGAGTAGTTTATTGGTTTCAATTTCAATACGGGAAAAATTACAAAAACGGGTGTCACCTTTGGAAATATCGATTTGTCTTAACTTTCCTGCCCAGTCGTATAAGTCGCCAAAGAGCTGCGCATGAATTGATTTTAAGTATTGTAAGTCGTAAGGTGGTTCAGCATATTCAATTAAGTTACTTGCCAATCCAGACAGTTCTAGTTCAGCTTGTTCTAAAATTTGTTCATCATGAATATTGAGTTTGTTCTTTAGGATATTTGTGCCAGGGTAACAATACAGGCTGTCACCCATTTCCCCATATTTATCCATACATGCACCTGACTAAGTTTCGGGTTGCGAATACTTCTTATATTTTTGCAAGATTTCAGCTTTACTTTGTTGAGTTGTTTGAGCTGTCGTTGTAATGCCTTCAAGCTTTAGGCTGGCTTGATAGTTTTGCGCACGTGTCGCTTGAATATATTTTTTTTTCTGTTCAGTGGTTCTGAGCATTTCGAAACTCCATTGATGCTACACGTGAAGTAAGTATAGCAGAGAATCTTTTTGATCAATGCTGCATACACAGCATTTCAAAATGTAATACAACGGTATTGTTTCATGTAATAACAGAAAACTAAAAAAAAGTGGAAGAATTTTTAAAATTTAGACCACCCATGATAAGTAAACCATATGTATTTGTTGATAATTGTAATTTTGAGAAAATTTAGTTGATAAATTAAATGAATTTTAATATACAAAGATATGCTCATTTTTTATATCGATAAAAATGTTAAAATTTGACTATTTAGTAAAAAATATAGAGATATTTATGGGGCAATTTATCATGCCCTTTTGCTTTGAGCGACAAAATGTTCAATTTAAGATAGTAAAAATTAACTCAGAACTACTGAAAATCAAAAAGATTAAACAGAGCCAGAAAGTAGTAGTACAAGCAAAGTTCAAAATAATCTATGTGAAAATTTGGCAAAAAATATTGCTATTAATGCAAACGGAGCCATGCTTACGTGTACATTCTAATTATGTTGCAATCTTACAGTTGATACATAATCTTGATGATTTTATCGAAAAATCACAGCAACACTTGTGCTTTGAGAGAAAAGCTCAGAAAGAGCTGGATGCTAAATTTTTTGCTAGATTTTTTAAGCTGACAAAGAGTTCAATAAAAGATCAACTTTTACCAAATTGTTCAGATCGTAATGAATTTAACCAATGCAATTTGATAAAAAATTAAGCGAAAGCGAATATGCCAAAGATTGAAACAGAAGAGCAATTCTTAGATTTAGCAGAAAAATTCCAAAAAGATTATTGTTTATTACGCAATCATGTTGTGAATACACAATTTGTCGATCTATCAGATGATTTACGTGAAAAAGCCCATGCTCTATATAAGGAAGCACAACAGATATATGGCTATATATCTAGTTCTAGACAATTAGGTAAATATTATTATCTAGCTTCTTTAAGTTATTTTGCATGCCCGACTACTAGTAATACTCAAGAGCTGTCGTCTGAACGTTATTTGATTCTACAAGCGAGTTTTTTAACATATCGGCAGTATCAAGAATTTGCAAAAATTGATAAAGCTGAGAATAAGCAAAAACATGTTTGTGATCTCTTTCGCTATGTATCACGATATGTTCTGGATTCTAATCATGCTGAATTATTTCAAGAATGCAGTGAGCTACTAAATCGCTATGTCATGTACGAACGTAACTTGAAAAAGGAGGATCGTAATCAACTTTTTAATATTAAAGATTTCAAACAAGTACAAGCCATAGAGTATTTATCGGCTCTATTAATAATTTTTAAAAGACTTGATGATCGTCGTGTTGTTCATCGTCAGCGTAAGTCAAAAAAAAGTAAAGTTTTGCAATGGCCGACGAAAAATGAACTCAAAAAATTTCGTGAAATTAAAACGGGTAAGCAAGTAGATATTGGACATAACGCAAAGATCAGTATTTATGATGCCGCTCTTCACAAAGATGAAGAGGGTGAAGTTGATCTATTAGATCCTGAAATGGAGTTTTATTCAGAAGATGAAAAGTCTAAAAATTTAAATTATATACTCAGCGATAATGCGACGCATCTAATGCGGCATCGCCAGCGCCGTCATGCTCCTTTTGTTACAAATCCACATTATTTGGCGCCAGATATACTGAAGCAAATTGTTTATGTGTTGAGAACCGAGTTATCCGGGCACTGGAGGGATGCTGCAATCGCTGCAGCATGTTTATTGTCACTTTTGACGGGATTATCACCCGTCGCACTGATGGATTTTAACGAGCTTATTCAAGATGGAATTTTGATCCAGAATGGTTCAAGTAGACGTCGCGAATATTTACTCAAATTAAATCTTAAAATTACAGAGCAGAAGATTAAGAGCTTAAATCATGTGCGGTGGAATGAAGTGATGACACATCAACTACATTTACCTTCTGCTTGGTTTGACTATATAGAACAAGCATCGAATCCACTAATTTCATCAACACACATTAATACGAAACTTAAGAATTGGCTTGATAATCGGTTTGTAGGTTCGATCACTGTAGAAAAACTGCAGGCTCAATTATATTTTCATATATATTATGAAACATATAATGAATATCTTGCTCATGTAATTGCTGGGCGGGATAGTCAGCATCACATGCCTGGTATCTATTATGGCGGGCTACCGAAAACTCAACTCAGTAGCACATATCTAGCCTTTTTAGAAAAAGCACTTACACCACATTCCACACATTTTACTGAAGACACGGCTGAACTAAAAATATTGCAACAACAATTCAAAGTGCAATCTGCATTATCTATAGGAAGGATAGGGAGCCAACTGGCACTTGAACCCAATTTTGTGAAAGAGCAATTCCATATTTTACATAGACATTGTCACGAAAACATCCAAGAAGATAAGCACATTATTAATCAACTTAATGCATATGCGTGTTGGATGTGGCATATCAGTTTGTTGAGTTTGGCAAGTCGGCCTAAAAAAAACCTGTTGGGGAATTTGGATGATTATTGTGTTGAGCTCAAGCTTTTATATGTGAATGATAAAAAAAATAGTAAAGCAAGAAAAGATGGTCGTTTTATCCCTTTATCTGATTTTTTCATAAAAACACTGCAAAATTACACTGCCTTTTTAGAACAAATTATTGAAGCGTACGGTTCATTTTTTAGACAAGTCTTTGCAAAGAAGAAGATAACTGTAAATGATCTTTTTGGTAAGGTCATTTTTAGTAAAGATATCTTGCCGATAACTGTCAAAGAATGGCAGAGCAGGAAAATTAAGTTAATCCCTTTATCGAGAAAATGGGTGAATTCATATATGCAAGGAGTCTTTCCAAAGAATATGTATTCGAATTGGTTACGTCATTTTGACATGAACTTTTTGATGCATGAGCAGCAAGAGGGTAAACCAGCATTAGCTTTTCACTTAATTCAGGCCCTGTATGGTCATGACCAACGTGACCGAGAGGCTTTTCATCCGCATTCTTCACTTATCCCGAATGTCTATGTACAGCAAGCCCGCCAGCAATTGCAAGATAATGTCAAATCTTTATCGATTAAACACTTAGAGCGAAAATAGTTGTATGCAAAAAATCAAAGAACTAATAAAACCACAACTAGATGATCTATTTGTTGATATTCATAAAATGGTGAAAAAGTCGCTAGATAGACAGCCTTCTCCACCTGAAGTATTGACGAAAGAAATGCAGCAAAAACTTGATCAGCAGATCGCTGAAAAATGGCATGACATTAAAGATAGTGTTGATTGTTTGAGTCAAAAGTTGAGCCGAGACGAACAATCAAAACTGATGCAATTTACTGAAGATGAATTTAATAAAAGAAGGAAGCAATTCAACCAGAATGTAGATAAAAAATCATACAGAATTAAGCTAAATCCACATACTAAACGGATCGTACTGCCTAGAAAAATTGAGAGTACGGAGTCACGGTTAAAACAAGGGCAGTTACATGCCCAGGTAGTCAACGCTTTGAAAGCATATTGGAAAGATTCACTTGGATATTGGGATGACCCTAAATATTTGTGGGGGGATTTATGCTTAAGTTTTATATATATTTCAGGCTGTGCAGATGAACAGCATCTGGTTGCTATTCAGCAGCAATTGCACGAGGCCGTTGAGCTTGGTACAGATCTGAATTGTTTTCGGTTATACCATTCGGACTACAAAAAAATCACTAATCCATTGTTACTACATTATCGTGTTGAAAACTCTCAATATGGCAACGATGTAGAACAGAGAAAGTTGTACCAATGGAAGCATGTTTTTTTTAACTCATATGCTCAGTTCATCTTGCAATATTTAAAAAAGTTGAAAGCTACTCATAAAGAATATCGTCTGCAACAATCAATTGAAGATTGTATTCTGGAAAGCTTGAGTCGCATGGGACGAAACAAAAGTTTGGGCGATCTGCAATATCAAATTAAACGCCGTGGATTTCGTGCATTTAATGATGTGCAAATGGTACTTGAATTTAATCCAAACCTTAGCCTAGATATATTTTTAAGTAATGTACTTCAGCAAGAGATTAATACTGTCGCCTTACGGCCATCCGAATTTAGATTGCTATGGAGTAATGAACGTAATCAAGTCATGGAACTAGAGAATAGCCCTATTCATTTTGAACAAGAGCAGTTACATCCTGAAGTTCCGACGGCTCAAAGCAAATTACAAACGATTCCGTATGAGTTGATGTTGTTTGATCAAAAGAAACGTAAAGTTCAAAAAGTTGAGCGCTTAGATAAAAAGAGGAATAAAGAAGAACGCACGCTACGTTTTTGGCAAGAAATCAGAAGGGTGTTAGAGAAGAAGATGCGTGATGCAAATACGGAAGAAAAGTCTTTAATTGAAGCCCAATTACGCTTAATTCACTGGTTAGTGCATTTAAAAAAAAGAGGGCTTCAATTATCGACTATTGAAAGCTACTTAGGATCATTTGCTAAAGAATTTATATTTGAAATTTGGCTTAATAAATTGGATTTAAAGCAACAATCCATTGATGATTATGAAGATTTATATCGACAGTTGTTGAAATATAGCAGTGAACGAGATGCACAAGCAACTCAACGTGAAGCTGTTAAAGGAAAAACCTCTCGTAAGATGCACCAAACAGCAGAATACCGTTTTGGTCGCCTAAAAGATTTTCATCAATTTTGTATAGATAATTTTAATGCACCAGAGGTATTGGTGTTACAGAATTCAAGTTTTAAGCATTTACAAATTTGCAATGCACGCCTAGTAAGCCCTTTGCTATTTGGCAAGCTATTGGAAAAACTAGAACATTTAAGTCAAGAGCCAACGGCATCAGAGTGGGTCGATCATCTGAGTTGTTTAAAGCTGATGTATTTACTGAGTTATAGAACTGGACTCCGATTAAATGAAGTTCGTTGTCTTAAAATACAAGATATTATTTGCCCAGAGTTACTTTATAAAGAAAAAGAAAATACAGCTTTTAATAATATCACGCTTCATATTCAGAACAATTCATATCGCCGTCTGAAAACGCAAAGTGCAAATCGTCAAATACCATTGAAAATTGCCTTGTCAGAACATGAGTTTTTAGTAGTACAACATTACATACAACATCGTTATGAACAATATTTGTTTAATCAGCAGGATGATCTACTTTTTAGTGTTAATCATCGTGTATTAACTGATCAATGTATCAGCAAAATTACAGTAGAGTTGTTTAACCAAATATTAGGTATGCATCATGGCTTTAGTTTTCATACGTTGCGCCACAGTGCTGCTAACTATCTAGCAATAACTTTGCTGGGTTCAAAAGAAATGATTAAAACATATACAGATTGTCCTTGGGTAAAAGCAAAAAAGATGCGTGATTTATTGTTTGGTGTTAAAGCACGTGCTCATGAAGAGATTATTCAACATAAATGGCAGGTGCTTGCCTCTTGGATGGGGCATAGCAGTATTGAACAAACGGCTTCAAATTATCTTCATGTTTTGGATTTATTAGCAGTCGATCGAATTTACAATTCGCCGTGTATCATTTCAAAAAAAGTCCTAGAACAGTGTTTTGGTCCAGTGAATTCAAGTACAGAGTACATAAACTTAAATCGTTATACTCAGCAGCAGAAATGGTTTAACTCTTATCAGCAAACAGAGCCAGTTATGATTGCTGGTCGACAAGAAAAGAAGTTTAGTATCGAGAAGAGTACTCTGACGCCTTTTCAACGTTTGATAAGTTTAAGAGATGGCCGTTCAAGCGAAGATATTCAAGCACAAGAATGGATGCAGCGATGTCAATTTATGAGCACTAAATGGATGGACCCCAAAAATTTTAATTTAAAAACGAATTATGTTAGTAATAAAAATTTAGATGTGGGTTGGTTTGATGAGCTTTACGACAAAGCTAAGAAACTGACACGTTCTGATGAAATAATTCCTCTCCTTGATTTGCATAACCAACATGATAAGGGGAAAGATATACCTAAAGAGTTGAACGTGGTCAATGCACTTAAGGTATTATTATTATTTGGAAAATTACGTAAAAACTTTCTACATTTTCAATGCATAAAGAAAGATGATGAGCAACGAATTGCTAATTTTATTGCTGGTATAGAGCCAATTATTGGAGATCACCTAAATTTAGACAAACAGAATTATCCAGTTAATCTGGAAGTGCTTGAGAGAACAGTTAAATTTAGTTTTCAAAGAGTTGTTGGCCCTAATAAAAAAAATGTTACTCTACTGGTTATATTTAATTTAATGTTAAAAATCATGCAAGAAGATGAACTTTGGTTAAAATAGCCTAAGCAGCTTAAAAAGGGGAATTTAAAAGCTTTAGCATCACAGTTTGATTACTGGATTTTAAACAATAGTGTGAAGATTAGCGCTTTGGTAAATCGATGAGCTAAAGTGTTGTAGTCCAAACTCGATCTGACAGTTACCCATTTTTGAGCTGTTGATTAATTTATCAAAAAAAATCAAGCCACCCACGGGTGGTTTTTTATTGCGAGGTCAAAATGGAATTCCGACATGTTGTTAAGAACCATTGCGACATTTCACCAGTAACTAACTTTCTTAATGTGAATCATGCTAAGGCAGTGAATGAAGGGAAGCCGTTAGTTGTATTGATCGCACCACAAGATAAAGATCGTTCGAAGGCTCAAAACCGTTTGTACTGGATGTGGCTTAATCAATGGGCTAAACGTCAAGGTACAGATAAAGATTGCAAGCATCTGTTCTTTAAGAAAAACTTCTTAGCAAAAATCTATGATTGCGATGACGTTGGCCAATACAAGAAAACATTCAAGGCTGTAAGAGAGTTGAAAGATTCTAAGCATCCTCTCTACCAAGATGTAGCAAGTGGCCTATGTGAGCTAATGAGCACTACAGACGCAAGTACAGTTCAATTAACCGAATACTTAAACGACATTCATGCTTTCTGTAATAAAAATGGGTGTTATTTGGAAACGCCTGATGATCTTAAGTAGGTGCTTGTATAGTTGCTGATTTCATATTATTAATGTCTCTCACTTTATAAAATGAGAAACTAACAAATGGTAATGAATAATATTGAATATGATGCGGTGGTTGAAAGTGCGAAAATCAAAGCGAAAAGCGATATAACAGTAGCGGTTTTAAATAATGCAGCAAGTAAAGAAAAGCTTATAGAGTTTATCAAAAAACTGCATGATCAGATTGATGAATAATATGAACCGCCCTTAAAGCGGTTTTTTATTGCTAGTAGAAGATTTAAGGTATCTTTTCTAATAGGCACATACTATTAAAGTGTTTTTTATTTATTTTTTAGATTGAAAAGATTGCTATTTGAGTAATTTAAATATAAAAATCTTTATTGATTGAGCGTAGTTGTTATACAGGATATTTATAAGGATTTTAAAATGACAATTATCACATTGCTTGATGTTGAGACGAAGAAGAAGGTGATAGTTCGGTCCGTAATAGACCCAATAGCAAGAATAGACAAAAAAGGGAATATACAAATTATTCAAATTCATAAATGGCTATATGATGAATCTGGAGATTTCGTTGATGAAGACTTATATGAGGCACTCAACAATGGAGAAGTTGGAATATACTTAACTTTGCAGTATATGATCATTGATATTGAAAATTAATTATTTTTTATTTTTAGTCAGTTTGAGTTCTTACTCTCTAGAGCCTAATGGTTACTGCACATAAGACCTTATTAAGTATTACCTATTGATGGGCACATATTCTTTATAAGTCTTGATAAGTAAAAAAATTATGTAGGCTAAAAATAAAACCATTTAAAAAAAGAAATCTTTATCTATTTAAATATGAATATTTGATATTTTTAATTCAATCCCTATTGCTAGTGCTTAAATATTATGCCAATATGAAGTTGGAAATATTTCCGAATAGATATTTCCTATTTCAGATTTAAGCGTTTTTTTCGCTAAGTCCATTTCTGAATAAAAATAGGAAGTGGGCTTTTTTATTTTTAAATATTTCTGTATTATCAGTGTGTTGCTGTAGGTAACACTAAACCTTGTTGATCAGCGCAAATATCAAAAAGGGGAGCTTGCCTACTAGGCAAGCTTTTTAAATTGATCAACTAAACACAATAATCCATTTCAAAGCTCATTAGAAAAATCAAACTTCCCTAGCTTTTATTCGTACTAATTTATTGAATCTAATCGTCTTTATAATTTTAAAAAATTCCTTAAACTAAAAATGGAAAATTTCTTGTTGCAACATTGTTATAATAGGACTACCTTAAGAAAAAATACTTTATAAAAATGAGGAGCTGCTGAAATGCCACAGTATCTCATGTTTGCGGAAAATATTTATAACAAAATTAAAGATGAGGAATTATTTTCACATGACTGTATTGAAAATATGAACTTACTTATGACATGTATACGCAGAGAAATTGAGGGAACAGAATTTAAATTAAAATTTAATTTTATTGATTTTGTTGAATTGTTCAGTAGACCATTAGATGAATGTAAAGTAAAAATAGATGTGAGTTTGATTCCTCCTCATAATTCAGAAGGTGAGTATATTTTATGGTTAGCTGGATTTATCGAAAAAATTACAGAAGGTGGACCTAAACCACCTCCGCCTATAAAGAAATTTATTCCAGAGTATATGAGCTTGAAATCTGAATTAGATTTTTTACCTTTAAATGAGGAAAAAATTCAAACCGAAGGTAAAGAAATTACGGATTACTTTAATTCAAAGCTCTATAAGTCAACTTTTAAGAAGTAATACTATATTGCCTGTGAGTTTAGCCACCGCCTAAGGGCGGTTTTTTTATGGGTAAGAATAATGGATTCTACAGAATACTTTTGGCTTACTCGGAAAAAAGAACCTAAAACTAAAAGCTGGCCACTGCCAAAGCCTACACAAAAATATCTAAAGGCAGAAGAAGAATTTACTGAAACTTTAGATAATCTGGAAATTAAATATGAAAAGAAATTTCAGTTTAAGTCTACTAAGCACTGGCGGTTTGACTTTCATTTAATTGAGTATCGAATACTAGTTGAAATTGTGGGTGGTCCATGGTCTGGCGGTCGTAAGGGCAAACTTAAAAATAAAGCTTGTAGTCTTGATCGTTACGATGTGGCTGAAGAGATGGGCTACACCGTAGTTCGCATAGAGACAGCTTCAAGATGCCGCATTGATGAGTCTGGACCTTTGCAGTTACGGACTGAATACGCTAGTGAGTGGTTAAAAAATTTAAAGAGGCAAATATTTAATGGATCAGATCAGACCATTTCCTCCAACTGATTTTATTGACCAAGCAGATGAAGAGGAAGCGATTCGCATAGTACCTGCGTCTGATTTAAAAAACTGGGTAGTTGCTAATTTTCTTACACTTGGTGGACCTTTACATAATCCAGATCATGACCATATCGCTGAGATGCTTCATGACAATGAGGGGTTTTTGGCTTTTGCATGGGCTTCTACTGCTTATACGAGAGCTAAGCGCATGGTGCTCGGCCAATGTGAAAAGGTTATGTTTCAACAAGGCGGCTGGAAGAAAGCCCGTCAAGAGCAGCAAATGCGTGATTGGTTCGGTTTTGTTCCAATTTACTTAATCACTATCGATGCAAGCTTTTGTGAAAAGGCAAACGATAACGAGTTTTGTGCTTTGATTGAACATGAGCTCTATCACATTGGTGTAGAGCGAGATTCGGACGGTGAGATTATTTACAGCGATCATACTGGCTTACCAAAGCACTATTTAGCTGGCCACGATGTGGAAGAGTTCATCGGTGTTGTTAAGCGCTGGGGAGCTAATGACAGTGTTAAGCGGCTTGTTGAAGTCGCTAAAAACCCGCCGTTTGTTTCTGATTTAGATATTTCTAAATGCTGTGGAAACTGTGTAATTACCTGAGCCTTTTGGCTCATTTTTTTTGCCATGTTTCCTTGACGTACCTTGACGGATAGAGAGAAATGGCGACATTAAAAAAAGCAGAAACTCTTTATTGTACAATCGTTTGCTGTGTTTAACACCCCTCAAGAAACAGTAAGTCTCGTCAAGGAGGAATTTGACATTGATGTTTCGAGACAGCAGGTAGAGTCATATGACCCTACAAAGTTTGCTGGGAGAGACTTAAGTAAGGAACTCAAAGAAATTTTCGAAAATACACGGGAAGAGTATTTGAGTCAGCCACTAAATAAAATCAGTGGAGCAAATGACATTGTTCAGTTGAAGATTTTAATTGATTTGCTTTGGACTAAAAAAACAATGTGACCATGACAATTAAGATCGTGGACCAAATACAAAAGATCATGAAAGGGTTTTATGAGAAGAAGGGGGAACAAAATAATAAAGGTGGTAATTCTGAAGCGAACCAAACTAAAGCTGAAGTAGAACTTGAGATTAAAAAACTTGAACTTCAGAAGTTACAACGTGAGGTAAATCCACCTGAGTATCGTCCACCTGAAGAGGATTACAAGCTTGTGCTGAATCCTGATGAGGAGATACCAAATGAGCCAATTCTTTAATCCTCCAGAAGGTTCAGTTCAATTAACGCCTAAGCAAGCCAATATTTATTTGTGGGGCTGGCAAAAAGAAGCCCGATTTCGTGATGCTGTTTGTGGCCGACGTTTCGGTAAAACATTCTTGGCCAAAGCGGAAATGCGAAGAGCCGCAAGACTAGCGGCTAAATGGAATGTTTCGGTAGAGGATGAAATCTGGTATGCAGCGCCTACCTTTAAGCAAGCAAAACGGGTTTTCTGGAAGCGACTAAAACAAGCTATTCCAGCATCTTGGCGAGCTGGTAAGCCTAATGAAATTGAATGTTCAATTACATTAAGAAGTGGTCATATTATCCGTGTTGTTGGTCTAGATAACTATGATGACCTTCGTGGATCTGGTTTATTTTTCTTAATTATTGATGAATGGGCCGACTGTAAATGGGTTGCATGGGAAGAAGTGCTTCGCCCGATGCTTTCTACCTGTAAGTATATGGTGAACGGCGAACAGCGAGTTGGTGGCCCGATATGAGCAAGGTATTTTGCTATCTTTGGATATTTCTACCGTCTCTGCATACTGTGAGCACTATGAATTGCCGGTAGAAAGAGACATCTTTAATGATTGTATTTTTTACAATTGATAATCTCTTTCTAGATGAGTCACATAAAAAAACTAACAATCCTAAAAAATAACCATAGAGGTATTTACTAAAATTAACCGCTGGTGCTGAAAAGCTGTTAAATGCTTAATGTGGTGAAGCCACTCAATCGAGTGGCTTTTTAATATCTAAAAAATAAAGATTTCAAAGTTTAAGAAATATATAATAGAAACAATTAATTATAAGATTTAAAAATATGTTAGCAAAACTTTTATACATTGGGATGCTCTATTTTTTTAGTAGTTTTAATTAGCTGCACTAAAAAAGTTGAAATTAAACCACTTCCTCCTTCAGTTGAAGAGGACTATCTAACTTCAAAACATGAAATAGACAAGATGCTAGATGCATTAAATAATCATGATGTACCAAATGATGAGAAGCGTGAGATATTGTGTAAGTCATATCCAGAAGTCTATAAAAACCACTATATGCCAGCACTACTGAAGCCTTCTCCGCATCAATATTCAGAAGAAGTACTTTTGAGAGATTTTGAGGCTGTGATTAAATTTTATAAACAAGCTTGGTTTATTAAATGTATCTAATATCTTCATATGTGACATTTATTAACCAATTTGTTAAAGTTTATTCACTTTATAACAAACGGTAAAAAACCATGAAACAAGTCATTTTAAGTCTTTTATTAGTTCTAAGCTCATTAAATGTTGCGGAAGCAGGTAGAGGCAGACAACCTTGCTCTGGTAAGAAAGGTGGGGTAAGTCATTGCGATGGTAGTAAGTTTGTTTGTAATGATGGTTCCATCAGTGCTTCTAAAAAGATCTGCTCTAGATAGGTGACGATATGGGATTAAATTTTAGAAAAAGTATAAAAATTGCTCCGGGAGTCCGGGTAAATATAAGTAAAAAAGGAGTCTAAAGTATTTCTGTTGGTGGAAAAGGGGCACGAGTAAATGTTAGTAAGAAGGGAACTCGAACAACAGTAGGTTTACCGGGTACTGGTTTATCTTATTCCAAGTTCTCTAGTCATACTAAGAAAACAACACGTAGAAGAGAACCCGATTTTAATAATCCAGATAATGTATGGGGTTACCCTAACGCTGAATGGATTATTTGTGGGATTATTTTATTTATAGCTTTAATAATTTTTATTTGGATTATTAGCTAATTTTAAGGTGTTGATATTATATGAAAAAGATTATTTTTTAAGCTTGGTTCTTGGTTCTTGGTTCTTGGTTCTTGGTTCTTGGTTCTTGGTTCTTGGTTCTTGGTTCTTGGTTTGGTAGGGATTAATGGTTGCTCAAAGGTGGAAAAAGAGTCAAAAGAAGCTATCTTAAGCACCTTAAAAGATCCTGATTCGCCCAATTCCAAAATATAAAAGGATATTGCGGAGAGGTAAATTCTAAGAATAGCTACGGTGGTTATGTTGGTTTTAAGAGATATGTCTCTATTGATGGTGGAGTCTTAATGGAGGATTCAGAAGGTGTTGAACCAGAGACATTTGCAATAATTTGGGAAGCATACTGCACTCCAAATAAATTATCTTTAAAAGAGCGCAATGAGTGTGTAAAGGATAGTCTCTTATAATGAATGGATGCAAGGCTTAAAGGGGTTTCCAAGGAAAGCTTAAGGAATGAAATACTAGCAGACAAAAATGCATCAAAAGCAGAAATTGAAGAAGGCTTAAGAGATATTGATCGTGCGTATAACAGTAATTTCAAAGATAAGGGTCTATACGCACAGGATGTTGTTGCTAAATGTGTAAAGTTGATTGATTAGTGAATTGGTAAAAAGCACCCTAGGGTGCTTTTTTATTTAGACAAAACGCACTTCAACATGTTTACCAATTGCCGCAGCATATTTTTGCAATGTGGCAATAGATGGTGATGGTTTGCCTGTGATCAATGCTTTTTCTAGCCGTGA
Source organism: Acinetobacter sp. XH1741 (assembly GCF_041021895.1). Taxonomy (NCBI): domain Bacteria; kingdom Pseudomonadati; phylum Pseudomonadota; class Gammaproteobacteria; order Moraxellales; family Moraxellaceae; genus Acinetobacter; species Acinetobacter chenhuanii. The sequence goes on along the minus strand of NZ_CP157429.1, from coordinate 131,327 downwards.
AACGGCAGGTACACTTGTTCCCATGCGTTCCGCGATTTGCGCTTGGGATAGACCTGCATCTCGACGTGCAGTAAGTACCATATCGAGCAGGGGCATTTCTTCACGTTCAATTCGTTCGTATTCGGTACGCACTGCTGAACGAGATAATGCAAGTGCTTTCATTTCTTCATGTGTTCGCATTTTTCACCTCTTTCATGCGGTCAAGTGCTAGGTTTAGATCTTGCTTAGGTGTTTTTTGGGTTTTCTTAACAAAACTATGGAGCATTACAATGCGTTTACCGACTAGTGTGCAATACATAACACGAGCAATACCTTCTTGAGATTTTAAGCGCAACTCAAATAGTCCTTTACTCATTGGTAATGTGTGAGGTTCTCCTAAGTTTGCGCCGTAAATCACCATACGGTCAGTTAAGTTAAAATATCGAGCCAAAAGACCATCAGGTAATGTAAGAATCTCATCCTGAACGTCTTCGCTGTAATATTCAATTGTATACATATCATGTTCTACTCAATGAGAGTTAATATTACCATATTTGATAATATTGGCAATTTATTTCGGGTTTGGATGTTCTGTAGTTTTCTCTGTTATTTCATCAGAAAGCCAAAATACATCTTCAAACTTCTCGCATACACCAGCTTTTTTGAGTTCTTTATATATAAATAAGGCTGTATCAACCTTGACAGAATGTCCTTGCTCAGCTCGTGTCACATAGTTTGATAAAACTCTGCTGCCACTAACAAAACCACATCGCTTTGATAGTTCATAAACCGTTAATCCTGCTTTTTCACGCAAATAGGCAACATTATTCTTTACTTCCATTGCTGCACCACAAGTTAAATTTTAGAATATTGTAGCACAATAAAAGATAATTACTATTTTTTGTGATAGCACAACAAAAAGAATTGAGACAATAAAAGATATTAAATAAGATGACTTCATCAAGGCTAAAAGCCATGAAAAAGAAAAGCCCCCAACTTTCTGACGGCAAGGGGCTTTTATCAACAACCATAGGAAAGGATATTGATATGTCTAGTTTAGCATTAAGTTTTAATGAAGTGAAATTCAATCCCGTGCCACGGCAAGATGGCCAGATTTGGCTTTCTTCAGGTGAATTGGCACAAGCATTAGGATATAAACAAGAGAACGCGGTCAGTAAAATTTTTAATCGTAATTCTGATGAATTTACGGAAAATATGACACAAATTATTGATAATCCTCGGCTACCCAATTTGGGTATGCGGATTTTCTCACTACGTGGTTGCCACCTAATAGCAATGTTTGCTCGTACTGCTGTAGGGAAGCAATTCCGCAAATGGGTGCTGGACGTTCTTGATAAGGAGATTGGCGCTTCAGTTACGACGGTAGGTACATTGGGCGGTGGAGCCCCACTAGGAGCTGCTCTGATTGGCTCTGGTATTGGGATGATGCTCGGGGGAGTTGCCATGATGTTAATGCCTAAAATCGAAACCACTCAAGATCAAAACCAAGATGGAAACAGAGCGAATAAAGGCTTTGGCGGAGCCGTAACAACGGTTGCTCAAGGTAATCCTGTGCCGATTTTATATGAGCAACGTGAGATTGGTGGATTTATTGTGAGTGCTGGTCAATATCCAGAAGATCAGATGTAAATTCAAATTATTAAAAAGGCGCTTTCTAGCGCCTTTTTTATTGCGTGAGATTTCTTATGAATGCAGTAGTAGGCGCAAAAAAGGGAAGTAAAAAACAACGGCAACCCGTAATTTCTCCAGATTCTGCACAGTCAAAAACTTATATTAAAGTCCTTTATGGATTAGCTGAAGGAGAAATTGAGGGGCTAGCAAATGGCCTTCAGTCAATTTATTTAGAAGAAACTCCACTTCAGAATGCAGACGGAAGCTTTAACTTTGAAAAGGCTCTTGAATAAGGCCTTTAATAATGTGCAATTATTTGCTCAATTAACTGGATAATTGCACATTTTGAGCAAAGTTTTTCTCATTTCATATTCTCTCGAGGTTTATCATGCAGCTAATGATTATGGTTACAGAAGCTGGAAAGCTTGAGCATACTTGCAATTTGCTTGCTGAGGTAAACAATGGCGGTAAAGTCTTAAAGGTCTTTGACTATAACGGCAATCAATTACCAATCAACAATGATGGAACAGTGATGTTTAATAGACACCGTTGGGAATTGCCAATTAAAGTGGATTTAAAATAAATTTGAATGTAGTTTAAAAATACCAAAAGCAACACTAATGCAATTTTAAAAAATAGTGCAACAAGAATGCAGCGAATTAAGTTAAGTTATTGATTTATTTTGGATGTAACCGCTCTAAATTGAGCCAAATTTAAGGCGTAACTTGCGTAAGTGGTCGACCTAATTCCGTAAATCTGTTGAGGACTGCTACACGTGCATGAATCTCATTCACTTGGCTATCAAAACTCCTTGCACTGAGTTTATCTCCTAATAATTTAATGCAGTGCATCTTAGTTTCAACCAAACTTTGCCGATGATAGCCTGACCATTTTTTCCATAGTGTCCTGCCTAAACGTGTAACTGTTCGAAGTAATTCATTTCGCTCTAGCGAGCTACTCTTTGTATCTTTCCATGGTTTCGCATTTTTTCTAGGTAGAATTACCGCATGCGCTTGCCGATCTGCAATGACCTGACGGCATTGCTTGTTGTCATAAGCTCTATCGGTATAAACAGAGTCAATCTGCTCATCTTGTGGAATCTGATTAAGTAAATCACCAAGCACCTGTGAATCACTGACATTATTGGTTGTGAGCTGAATAGCGCGTATTTGTAGGGTTTTAGCATCTATACCAATATGTAGTTTACGCCATTGGCGACGATATTCAGGCCCATGTTTCTTGCGTTTCCATTCGCCCTCACCTAGAAACTTCATCCCTGTAGAGTCCATGAGTAGATGCAGCCCATCGCTACTTTTTTGGTAACTAATTGCAATATCAATATGCTTTTGTCTTCTACAAAGCGTGGTGTAATCTGGTACTATCCAATTTAATCCGCAAAGTTTAATTAGACTTTGCACAAAGCCAGTGGCAATAAGTAAAGACAGACGAAATAAAGATTTAATCATTAAGCAGCATTGGATGGTTGCGTCGGAGTAGATTTGATTTCGCCCTTGTTTGCCTTTTGATAGAGCATACCATTGCGTAGCAGGATCAAACCAAATGGCAATATTTCCGCGACTAATGAGTGCTCGGTTATATGCGGGCCAATTGGTTGTGCGGTAGATTTTGTGTGTAGGCTTCTTCATTTGAAAATTATATCGCTGAAAAAGCCTTTACAGATAGGTTTGTGCAACAAAGCCTATTCAAGGCGAATTATTAAGATAATTGTGAAAACTTCATAGGAACTTCTTTTTTCTCAATGAAAATATTATATCCTTAGAGTCTGCATGATCCATTTGAAGCGAGAATTTTATGAAAAAAGTTATTGGTATGAGAAATAGCCGTACTGAAGCCTTTAAAATCGTAAAAGCTTCATTTGCCGTAGATAATTTGGTTGTAGATAATAAAGGCTTACAAGCAATTAATGACTATGTGAAGGGTTCTAAGACATTTGAACAAGCCAGAAATACACTCGTTGAAATGTACCGTGTAAGATAAAAATGTTTTTTGATGATGCACTACATTATTATCTGACGGAAGAAGATTTTTATGATGATCCATTCTGTGATAAAAATGGTGTTTTGATCAACAATCTTGGTATTTCTAATACCAAAGACCTGAATGAGGCAGAGAAAGCGCTAAGTGCCTTACAAAATACAAGATTACAGGAAAATATCTCTGTTTTTCTAGGCAATTTTGATTTACAGCACCTACAAAATATACATCATCAATTATTTATGGATGTCTACCCATGGGCTGGCCAATTAAGACGCGTGAATACCTATAAAGGTGAATGTATCTTTCTCCATTACAATAGCATAGCTCCTTTAACAGATCTGCTGTTTTCATGCCTCAATAATAATTTTAACCATTTGATTAATAATAAAGAAAATATAGATTTGGTTTGTAGTTTTTTAGCCAGATTTTTTGTTGTTTTAAATTATATTCATCCATTTAGAGAAGGTAATGGTCGCTCACAATGTTTCATGCTAGGCCAGATACTATTTAAGTAAGGTTATACGATCGATTGGACCACTGTGAGTTCAGATGCTATGAATCAAGCAGTGATCGCAGAATGGAAAGAAGGTAACTTTAAGCTCACTGGAAAAATGATTAAACTTAATATTCAAAGATTAGAAGTAAGTTGAACACCTGACCAATATCGTACTCAGCATCAATTTTAGTGTTTCTTCAGGCCTACTGCTGACATTTCAAATGATTCCATGATAAAAATCAAACATCATTGTAAAGCCTCTAAAAAACGATTGCTCCAACAATAAAACACAACACCCCAAACGCGATCCAGAGCCAGACAGTTGATCTGGATGTCTGCATACCTGGGTTATTCAATGGAGATGGTTGCTGAGAGGTATTCTGTGGGGTATTCGGCCTGTTTGTATGGGGATGATGCTTGGAATAAGAAAGTCCTGTTCCGGGAATGCCCACGCTGGTTCGGGTGCTTTTTTACCAATATTTAAAGAAGCACCGGGTTTGCCAATGCTCGCACTGCTGATGCCCTTATGCGTCAGATTAATTTTTAAACCCGGTAAGATTTTAATGCTCTTGCGAAATCTAAAGTCCATATTTCCCCCATTTGCAAAACCAGTTCGCTGTGTATTTCAGTTAATAGAGGTAAATTCAGAGAATCTCAGATCCTCATCTACCTCGCTAGTCGGTTGTCCCCATAGAGACATCCGTATATTTTTTATCTGGTGATTGCAATACTACCTTAAAATACCGTCAAAAATCTTTACTGTATATTTGCTGTAGGGTAATCTTAAAACTGCTATTTATTGACTGATTGGTATATGACGACACATAAGCATGAAGTCCTGCTACGAATGCGAGCGATCGAGCTGCTTGCATACTGGGAAGGTCGTTTGGTCACCAATCGTTTGATGAGCTGGTTTGGGCTCAGTCGACAGCAGGCTTCTGCGGATATCAAGCGTTACAATACGCTGTATAACCCCCATGCCTTGATTCATGACCCCTCAGTCAAGGGTTATGTGCCTAAAGCCAGCTTCCAGCCTGTACTGACTACAGCGCATATCAATGAATATCTCAATATGTTGTCAGGTTTGGTTAGTGAATCGCATGCCCTGATTGCGATGCCAGAACCGAATCTTGCAGCAGTTCAATTACCTGATCGCAGTGTATGTCCTGAAGTGATTCGGGAAGTTTTGCGTGCCTGCCGGAACCAAAGTACTTTAAAAATGATTTATGCCTCCATGCAGAATCCGCAGTGGCATGAACGCATGATTTCCCCACATACCCTGGTGTATACCGGTTTTCGCTGGCATGTCCGTGCCTATTGCCATCAGAGCAAGCAGTTTAAGGACTTTTTACTCTCCAGAATTGCTCGCACACCTGTTGTGGTGGCGATTGAGTCAGTAGACCCTGCTCAGGATCAGCAATGGCATGAAGAAATTGTACTGACGCTGATCCCTAATCCAAAATTGAATGAAGCTCAAAAAGCGCTGGTCGAAAAAGACTTCTGCATGCCTGATGGCAGATTACAGATTCCGGTGAAAAAAGCCCTGGCTCACTATACCTTGCAGCGATATCAGGCCGCGATCACGCTGGCTGAGGCGGAAGATGCCTTGAAATATACCTTAGTGTTACAAGGTTCAGATATCGAAAAGCTGTCGTCTTACCTGTTTGATCAAGCTTCATAGGAGATTGGCTATGTTAGAACAATTTTATTATGACAGTGACCTGATTGGCGGTTCCCTGATGGTGCGTGAAAGCCGGCTGATCGCGGATCTGTTATTACGAGAAGCGACTCCAGAACAATGGCATCAGGCAATTCAGATTGACAATATTCTGCAAAAAAGAACGCCTGCTTCAGCTCAACGCAATGCCACCGCTATTCGTAAGCGTCTGGAGCGCTTAGAGCCTGATTTCTGGAAAGCTTTGCGGGATGGGGATGATGAGCTGGCGACTCAGGTGGCTTTTTGTGGGGCACTGGAACGCAACCTGTTGCTGCTTGAGTTTATGGAAACGGTGATGAGAGAGGCCTATATCTCCCAGGCTCAATACTTGGATAGCTATATTTGGTCAGACTTTCTGGATGAGCGTTCACAACGCGATCTTGATATCTGTGATTGGAAAGAGTCCAGCAAGAAAAAAATGGGGCAGGTGGTGTTTCGCATCCTGGCAGAAGCCGGTTACTTAAAAAATACCCGTAAGCTGGAGTTGCAGCGTGTGATCGTCAGAGCAGAGCTGCGTAGCCTGTTGGAAGAACATTATAAACAACGCATTAAAAGATCTATGGAAGTGTCGCTATGGACGCGGTAGTTGTAGAGGGGCAGCAATGAGTCAAAAAATACATGAGCGTCTGAACCAGATTCCAGAGCGAATTCTTTCCACCGAGTTTCTCACCGGGCAAGGACTGGGCAATGAAATTGGCTTCTGGATTTTTGATTATGCACCTGAAGATGAGTTGAAAGTGCGCGAATATCTGCATTTTCTAGACGGGATGCTGGAGAAAAAACACAGTCAGCTGAAGGTGGTGAATATCAACCTGCTGCAAGCCGTGGTGGATTATCTGGCTGAGCGTAACTTCATCGATAAAGCCATTCAAATGCAAAAAGACAAAGGCGATGAGGCGCTGCTCAAAGCGCTGAAAGGCCCACTGCATATGGATAAGTTCGCGCCCTATCTGGTGAGTAAATATGCCACCAATGCGCAAGATATTGTGTTGATGACTGGGGTAGGTTCGGTTTGGCCACTGTTACGTGCCCATCACTTATTGAACAGTTTACATTCGTTACTGGGGCATAAGCCGGTCGTGCTGTTTTACCCAGGTTATTACGATGGTCAAGCCATGAGTTTATTTGGAAAAATTCCAAGCAACAATTACTACAGAGCATTCAGATTAGTGCCTTAACACGGCAAATAGAAATAAGAATTCGGGGGAATTGATTGAGATGAATATTAAAGAGCTTTTTTACAAGCCATTAGATCGTGCAATTAACGGGGTCGTAAAAGCAGACCAGAATGACAATACCACGGTTTATCAGGAACTCGATGAGTATGTGGTCACCAATGAACTGGAAAAGCATTTTCGGGACTTTTTCCAGTCTTATGGCACAGACCTGAGCGATCCTTCGATTGCTAACCGTGTCGGCGTATGGATTTCAGGCTTCTTTGGTTCAGGTAAATCACATTTCCTGAAAACCTTGTCGTATATTCTGGCCAATAAAGTGGCACGCGATGCGCAAGGTAACGAACGCAGTGCTGCAGAATTCTTTGATGAAAGCAAAATTCGTGATGCGTTTATCCGTGCGGATATTGGCAAGGCCGTCAGCCATCATGCCGATGTCATCCTGTTTAACATCGACAGTAAAGCCAGCTCCAATGATGATGGCAATCCGATCCTGAATGTGTTTTTACGCGTGTTTAACGAGTATCAGGGTTTTAGTGCTGACCATCCACATATTGCCCATATGGAACGTCACCTGAGCCAGAAAGGTGTCTACGAACGCTTTAAACAGGCGTTTGAGGAATCCAGCGGTATGTCCTGGCTAGAGGAGCGTGACGGCTATCAGTTCTATCAGGATGATGTCGAAACCGCGATTTCCCAAGCCCTCAACTTATCTGCTGAAGCTGCGCATAAATGGTTTGAGGATTCTGAGCAGACCTTTAGTGTTTCGGTCGAAAACTTCTGTCAGTGGGTGAAAGAATACTTAGATAGCAAAGGACCACAGCAACGGATATTGTTCCTGGTGGATGAAGTGGGGCAGTTTATTGGCAGCGATACCCGCTTGATGCTGACTTTACAGACCATTACTGAAAACCTTGGTACGATCTGTAAAGGCCGTGCTTGGATTGTCGTCACCTCACAGGCGGACATCGACGCGGTTCTAGGTGAGATGTCTTCTTCCAAAGCCAATGATTTCTCCAAGATTGCTGGGCGTTTTAAAACCCGTTTATCACTGTCCAGTTCCAATACCGATGAAGTCATCCAGAAACGTTTATTACGTAAAACCCCGGAAGCAGAAGCATTGCTCAGATCGGTGTTTGAGCAAAAGGGCGATATTTTAAAAAACCAGATTACCTTTGACCGTTCAGGCCCAACACTCAACAACTATGAGGGTCCAGACAGCTTTATCCATAACTATCCTTTTGCGCCGTACCATTTCCAGTTGGTGCAAAAAGTATTTGAAGAAATCCGTAAAGTCGGTGCGACCGGTGCACACTTGGCCTATGGTGAACGGTCCATGCTGGATGCGTTCCAGATGGCCGCGAATGCGATTGCTACAGATGAAGTCGGTGCACTGGTTCCTTTCCACCGCTTCTATACCTCAGTGGAAGGATTTCTGGATACTGCAGTGAAGCGCACCATCGACCAGGCAGGGCAGAATCAAACCCTAGATAGTTTTGACGTACAGATGCTGCGCACGCTGTTTATGATCCGCTATGTCGATATCATCAAAGGGACCTTGGATAACCTGGTGACTTTGTCGATTGAGAAAATTGACGAAGACAAGCTGGCATTACGCAAGCGTATTGAAGAAAGCCTGCTGCGTCTGGAAAAAGAGAGCCTGATTACCCGCAATGGTGATGAGTTCCTGTTCCTCACCAATGAAGAGCGCGATATCACCCGCAAAATTAAAGCCACTGATCTGGCTGCTTCAGAAGAAAATAAAGAGTTAGCCAATCTGATCTTTAAAGATTTACTGCGCGATCAGAACAAATACCGCCATCAAGCCAACAAGATGGACTATCAGATTGGTCGTTTCCTAGATAGCCATAGCCTGGATGGGAAGTATGAGAGCGATTTGAAAGTTGAAATTATTTCTCCGCTTGATACGGAATACAACCTCTACACTGAAGCTTACTGTATTGGTAAAAGTACTCAGGACGAAGGACAAGTGCTGTTTAAACTGGCAGACGATAAACAGTTCTTTAATGAACTGCGCACCTGGCTGAAAACCAATAAATTCATCCGCTTAAATGATGATGGCACCCAATCGGATATCAGCCGTATCCTGGCAGACCGTGGCCGTGAGAATCAGGAGCGTAAAAAACGCCTGCGTGCCCGGGTTGAAGAAATGCTGCTAGATGCGGAAAGTTATGCCTTGGGTCAACATCTACAACTTTCATCTTCTAGCCCTTCCACCAAGCTGGATGAGGCGTGTCGTTATCTGCTTGAAAATACCTATACCAAACTGAGCTATTTGCAAGTCTATCAGCAGGATGCCTGGCGTGAACTGAACGCCGTCTTGACTGTCGATGATATGGCGCAGCTCGGATTGTCTCTGGATGGTGGTCAAACGAATCCGAAAGCCCTACAAGAAGTGGAACAGTACATCTCGCTGCGGGCAACAGGTACAGAACGTATTCTGGTATCGGATGTGGTGGATCGTTTTGCTAAACGCCCTTATGGCTGGCCAGATGCCGAGATTTTATTGCTGGTAGGTCAGCTGGCGGCAATGGGGCGGATTTCACTGCAGTTAAATGGTGGCAGCTTGCAGTTAAAAGATGCCTTTGAGCCTTTACAAAACAGCCGCCGTCGACGCGATGTGTCGATCATTAAAAAGCGCCAGACTGATGATCAGGTGTTGAAACAGGCACGCCAACTGACCCAAGATCTATTCTCGGCTATGGGACCAGCGACAGAGAAAGAGCTATTTGAATTCTATACCCAACATTTTAAAAACTGGTTAGCCAACTTTAAGTCGTACAAAAGCAAAACAGATGTCGGACAGTTCCCAGGCAAGAAAGTGATTGAAAAGTTGATTCTGACTTTGGAACGTCTGCTGGCGAATAGCGACAGCTTCGATTTCTTTAAGGCCGTGGTTGATCACAAGGACGACTATTTGGATCTGGAAGAAGATTATCGTGACATTCATGAATTCTTTAGTAATCAGATGCCAAGCTGGCAACAACTGCAACAGGCCTTACGTCATTTTGAGAAAAACAAACAGGCGCTGGGCAGTGATGAGCTCGCTAAAAAAGCCCTCTCCGAATTACATCATATTTCAACCCTTGAATCGCCCTACGGCCTGTTAAATAAAATCGCTGATTTAGTTCGCACAGTTGAAAGCGTCAATGAGCGACTGTTGAGTGAGAAGCGTAGCCATGCGGTAGAGCAAATTGATGACAAGATCAAACAGTTAGAAGCCGAGATTAAAAACAGTGGCATCGCTACCGCTGAGCTGAGTAACAAGCTATTACGCCCACTACAACTGCTGAAAACGGATATTGAAGTGGAAACTAGCCTGTCCACCATCTATATGCTGCAAACCCAAACCGCCGTGGAGCGTTTTGATGAAGCCTTATATGAGCTGGAGAGCGAAGTTCAGGCGGAAATCCAGCGTCAGGCCAAAGCGGCACAACTGGCTCAGAGCAAAGCCGAGAGTGTAACCAACACTGCAACCACCTCCAGCCCAGTTACATCAACACCTGCTGCGAGTCCGGTACAGCCTGTGACAGCCGTAGTGCCACCGAAACCGGTAGTCGAAGTTGATGTTGCTAGCATTTACAGCAAAAGCTCCAGCAGTGTCTATCTGGAAACAGAAGAGTCAGTGGATCAGTTTGTAGACGCACTCAAAGCTGAACTGAAAAAAATCGTGAGTGATAAAAAGCGTGTGCGTATCCGCTAACTCGGGTTAGGGATATTGGCATCAGTCATTAATTAAAGGTTTAAAGATGAATACCAGTAATATTAAAAAATACGCACCGCAAGCACGCAATGATTTTATCGCAGCCATGCGCAAGCAGTCGGCCAAATACGGCATCACCGCAGACCGCACTTTACCAACAGAGCAGAAAGGCGACTTGTTGCTGATTGGCGATCAGGTTTTTCCCCTGTCAGTAATGAAACCGCGTGAAAAGCTGATCAAGCGCATTCAAACCAGCAGTTTTGAGCAGACCATCGATTATATCGCTTATAGCTGGTTTAACCGTCTTTGTGCGATTCGCTACATGGAATGCAAAGGCTTGCTGGATCATGGTCGTCGTGTACTGAGCAGTGCCGATGGCAGTGCAGGCTTGCCGCAGATTCTGGAAGAGTGTCTGGATATTGACTTACCGGGTTTAGATGCTAGCCGTGTGGCTGAACTCAAGCTGGATGGCAATAAAGACGAAGAGCTGTACCGAGAGCTGTTACTGGCTCAGTGTCATGCATTGAATCAGGTCATGCCATTATTGTTTGAACAGGTTTCTGATGAATCTGAGTTGCTGTTACCGGATAACCTCACCAAAACCGATTCCTTGATCCGTGATCTGGTCAGCAGCATTCCAGAAGAAGACTGGTCGGATGTACAGATTATTGGCTGGCTGTATCAGTTCTATATTTCTGAAAAGAAAGACCAGGTGATTGGTAAAGTCGTCAAGAGTGAGGACATTCCTGCCGCGACACAGTTATTCACCCCGAACTGGATTGTAAAATATCTGGTACAGAACAGTGTTGGCCGTTTATGGATGATGGCACAGCCTGACAGTACGCTGGCCAATAATTGGGAATATTATATTCAACCCGCTGAACAAACGGATGAGGTCAATGCACAGCTGAAACAGCTGATTGATGTTCGTATTAGTGAAGATGGCGATACTTTAAACCCTGAAAGCATTACGGTGCTAGATCCGGCCTGTGGTTCGGGGCATATTCTGGTGGAAGCCTATGATTGCCTGAAAGCCATTTATTTAGAACGTGGTTACCGCAGCCGTGATATTCCACGTTTGATTCTGGAAAACAACCTGTACGGCATTGATATTGATACCCGTGCGGCACAGTTGGCCAGTTTTGCACTGCTGATGAAAGCGCGTGAGGATGACCGCCGTTTATTTAGCAATCCACCGAAGCTGAATATTATTGCGTTGCAAGACAGCCAACCTGAACGTTTAGACGCATTGAGTCAGGATTTGGCAAACACTGGTATTGCGCAGGCGGATTTAAAAGAATTGCTAGAATTATTTGAACATGCTTCAACTTTTGGGTCTTTGATTCAGGTGCCTGAAGTATTCGCTAAAAAGCTGCCTGATTTAGAAACAAAGCTCAATATAGCATTAGCGTCAGGGGATATTTTTGCACAGCAGTCAGCACAGGAGTTATTACCTTTAGTGCAGCAAGCGAATTTATTAGCAAAGCAATATGATGCTGTGATTGCGAATCCGCCGTATATGGGTGGCAAAGGCATGAATACAGCCTTAAAAGATTTTGCCAAGAAGAAATTCCCTGACAGCAAGTCAGATCTATTTGCCATGTTTATTGAACGTGGTTTTGGATGGTGTAAAGAAAGTGGTTTTAACAGTATGGTAACCATGCAAAGCTGGATGTTCTTGTCATCTTATGAAGCGATGCGTGAAAAGTTATTACAAGATCGTACAATTCAAACCATGGCACATTTAGGTGCTCGAGCATTTCCTGAAATATCAGGGGAAGTCGTACAAACAACAGCTTTTGTGATGCAAGGGCAACATATAAATGGATTTAAGCCAGTATTTTTTAGACTTGTAGATACAGGGCAGGATCAAAAAGAATCAGAACTAAGATCAGGACTTAATCGTTTTGACTCTACGATTCAAGATGATTTTAAGAAAATTCCTGGTAGTCCTATTGCTTATTGGGTAAATATACAGACTCGAAATTTATTTTCTGGAAATAAGCTTTTAGGAGAGATTTCAGAACCACGTCGTGGGTTGGCAACAAATGATAATAATAAGTTCATTAGAAGATGGGCAGAAGTTAGCAATCAAAAAATGGCATTTGGTTCTATAAATAGGGAAGATGCGAAAAATTCTAATAAAAAGTGGTTCCCGTATAATAAAGGTGGAGAATTTAGAAAATGGTATGGAAATAATGAGTATTTAGTTAACTGGGAAAATGATGGTGAAGAAATGTTTGCGCTTGCAAAAAAATTATATGGTAGCCCAACACGAACAATAAAAAATCTTCAATATTATTTTAGAAATGGCATATCTTGGTCAATGATTGGCTCTGGGACATTTAGTGTACGTTATATGGATAATGGTTATATTTTTGATCAGGCAGCTGATAGTTTATTTGCTAGAAATAATGAACTCCTTGAAATTATAGGACTTATGAATTCACCTGTACTAGAATTTTTGAAAATAATAATAAATCCTACTATGAATACAACAGCAGGTGTAATCTCTCAATTGCCTTATGTTCCTTTCTCAGCCTCAAATCAGGCAAGAGAAAATGTAGAGGAGATGATTAAATTTGCAAGAGATGACTGGAATGTATACGAAACCTCATGGGACTTTACTCAAAACCCAATCATTCGTACGCAGCAGTCAAACCTAGAACAAGCGTTTAACACATGGCAACAGCAAAATGCTGACGCTGTGGCAGAAATGAAACGTCTAGAAGAAGAAAACAATAAGCTGTTTATTGATGCTTATGGTTTACAGGATGAATTAACGCCAGATGTTCCTGATGAGCAAATCACTTTAACCCGTGCCGACCGTGAAAAAGACAGCCAACGTTTAGTGTCTTATGTACTTGGCTGCATGATGGGACGTTATAGCTTAGATGAACCAGGTTTGATCTATGCCCATGCAGGCAATCAAGACTTCGATGCCAACCGTTATCTGAAATTCCCAGCCGATGCTGACGGCATTATTCCATTGACTGAAATGCACTGGTTTGAAGACGATGCAACGCACCGTATTCGAGAGTTCTTAACTGCAGTGTGGGGTAAAGATACACTGGATGCCAATATGCAGTGGTTGGCAGAAAGCTTGGACAAAAAAGCCAACGAAACAGCGGAAGACACGATCCGCCGTTATCTTGCTAGTAAGTTTTATAAAGACCACATGCAGACCTATAAAAAGCGCCCGATCTACTGGTTATTCAGCAGTGGTAAACAAGGCGCTTTCCAGGCATTGGTGTACTTGCACCGCTATAACGAAAGCACTTTGGCGCGTATGCGTACCGAATACGTCATGCCGCTGATTTCCAAAATGGCTGCTTATGCTAATTCTCTGGAAACAACAAAAGAAAGCAGTGACTCTGCGGCTGAAATCAAACGTATCGAGAAAAAACTGCAAGACTTGCATAAGCAACAGGCTGAACTGAGTACTTTTGAAGAAAAATTACGTCACTATGCCGATCAGCGTATTACGTTAGATCTCGATGATGGGGTGAAAGTAAACTACGGCAAGTTTGGGGACTTGTTAGCTGAAGTTAAAGCGATTACGGGTGATAAAACAGAATGAATAAAGCTCAAATTGATCAGGTAAAGATACATATTGAAGCTTATTATGCGCTCGGGCTTTCAAATATTCTTGCTCAACAGCATTCTCATATATCAGACCTAAGCAATGTTCAGATTGGTGAATATACAGCACAAGAATTTCTCAGTGCATCTAATAAGGTTTTCAACCAATTTAAAGAAGAGATCGATACCGTATTTGCTAAAGCTTTACCATATAGTTATCAATTTCAAAATGAATATGGTGGTGCAGATTTAAATCAAGATCTAGCTGGTTATTTACAAAATATTAATAATCGAAATTTCCCTGCTGCGGTTTTACATCTTAATCGTTTAATTCATTACCAGGCAATAAATGGGTTTTGGGAGAAAAGTAAACGGAAATATTTTCGAAGTTCGGAACTCTCTGTTCAGCAAGATAAAGAACGTATCGAGTTAGTCTCTACTCATCTAGAAGCCACATCACAACGATTAGAGACTTTGTTGAAAGTACTAGAAACTAGCAAAGATGATTTGGATTCTTTTACTTCCGTAAAAAGAAGTGAATTAAGTGAAATAGAGGCGTTAGTAACTGCGAGTCGAAATCACTCATCAGAAATTACTAATCTGCAGAGTCAGGCTGCGGTCTTAATTGAAAAAATAAATTCTTTATTACAGGCATCTGAAGAGAAAAAAGCGGATTCAGATCAACTGTTGATCGAGACACGTGCACAATTACAAACGTTAAAAACGACTTTTGAGAACATAGAGCAAAATATTTTAGAACAAAAAAATGATTTTGAAACTCTTAAACAGGATTTCAAATCTAAGCTTACCTTTGTAGAGAGCAAACACGCATACTTTGAACAACGGAATCAATATCTAGATGATCTAATAGGTAGAGAAGTTGGTGCATCTCTGTTTGAAACGTTTAAGCAAAGGAAAACTGAATTAACAGATTCAATTAAATTTTGGAAATGGAGTATTCCTACTATAGCACTAGTATCCGCTTTTTGGATCGTCTATCTATTTTGGGGAGTTGATCCTGCATCGATTAGCTGGCAGTTGCTTTTAATAAATTCAATAAAAACCTTGCCTGTATTGGGATTGTTTTTCTTTACGACTTCTCAATACACCAAAGAGCGTAACTTTCAGGAAGAGTATGCATTTAAGTCCGCAGTTGCACTTACAGTTAATTCTTATGCAGAACAATTAAAAGAGACTGCTAATCAAGACAAGTTAATTATGGATTCTGTGCAAACCATATATATGCCACCCAGCAAACAAAAAGTAGAGCAGCAAAAAGAGGGGGTGTCTTCAATTCAAAACTTAAAAGAAATGATTGGCCAAGTTAAAGAAATTAAAGACATTGTGGGTGATAGTAAGCCATGAATTTAGATCAACTAAAACAAGGTCTGGAACAAGCCTTTTATACTGAACAGCATCGGATTGTCTTTTGGTACGATGCAGAACAGTCATTTACTGAAGAAATCAAAGCCCTAAAGCTGAATGATGTCCATATTCTAAATATGGCAGAAGAGTCGAGTTTGGCGATCAAGCTCAAACTGGAACTTGAGGATCAGCAGGGTAAATACTTGCTGTATTTCCCAAGTCCAGAGCCTGAAACCGAAAAAGACTGGCTACTGGACATTAAGCTATATTCTCGCAGTTTCTATGCCGATCGTTTCTCGATTATCTTTAATGAGCTTGGGCTACAGCAACAAAGTTTAAGAGAACATCTGGCTAAACGTGAAGAATTCCTCAAAGCCAAAGCCCGTCTGAGCACCTTAAAACGCTATATCCAGTCTGATGCAGATGCACAGGATCTGGACATGGCTATGATTGCAGCTGTGGTCAAGGCTGACAGTGTCGAACTCATGCATATCGTTCTGGCACTGGCAGATGAAGTGGTACAGCAGAACCTGGCTCTGGAAGTCAATCCGGAATCCTTTGCTGAACTGGAAAAATTCCAACTGGTGCCAGCTTTAATTACCGCATTACAGACGGAAATTGGTTATCCAGCATCGGTTGAAGAATTGAATGGGGAAGCACCATTCAAGCTCGGTACGTTCTTTATCCGGTTGATGAGCACAGGTTTCTGTGAAAGCCTGGGCGATATACCGCTATGGGCTCAAGAACTGGTGATGTCATCTGTCAGTTCACGTGCGACGGCTAGAGCCTTTTTGTCACGCTGGAGAGACAGCTCCAAATACTACCCAACCTTCGATACACTCTCCCAGACCGTGGCCAATGCACTGCGGATCCAGGAGAAGGTCGGGGCTTTTGATCTGGAACAGCTGCTCGATGTCATGACCTTTGAAGTGATTGAACAAAAGATTATTGTTGATTTGGCCAGTCATATCCCTGCAGCAACCCAAGCTGAACTGGAACATTTCAGAACGATTATTTCTACCCGTCTGGATGGCTATTGGGCTTCCAAACATAAGGATGATGCAACACGCCGTAAATATCGCACGGTCTATACAGCGTTGCAGGCAGCCATTGACCTGTTCAGCCTGCGACAGCAGTTTGATTCCGGGTTCTATTTCGACTCCAGTGAAGCCTTGTATAAAGCCTACGAGCAGGAGTTGTATCGCTTTGATATGACCTATCGCCACTACAGTACAGCCTCACAACGAGCTCATGTCGATATCCTGAAAAAACTCGATGAAGAAATCGAAAATTGCTATTCCTACTGGTTTATCGATTACCTGGCGCGCAACTGGGGAGAGCGGATTGAAGCTGAACAACGCTTGAATGTCTGGAAAATAGCAGATATCCCAAATCAGCAGAACTTCTATGATACCCATGTCAGACCCCTACTGGGTTCTGCAACGAAACGCCGTATTGTAGTGATCATCAGTGATGCTTTCCGCTATGAAGCTGCAGTAGAGGTGTGTGATCGTATCAATGAAAAGCGTTATTCAGAAGCGACTTTGTCTTCACAGCTGGGAGTTGTGCCAAGTTATACCACACTCGGCATGGCCTCATTACTGCCACACCAGACTTTGGAGTACAAAGAGAGTGCAGGGGATGATGTTTTAGTAGATGGACAGTCCAGCAAAGGAACTGCAGCACGATCCAAAATTCTGGCAGCCTATAATGGTCTAGCCGTGACCGCTGAAACGGTAAAAGGCTGGTCGCGTGATGAAGGCCGTGAAGCACTTAAAGACCATGATCTGATTTATGTTTATCATAACGTCATTGATGCACGCGGTGACAGCGTCTCGACAGAATCAGAAACTTTTATGGCCGTGGAACATGCCATTGAAGAGCTGACCGAGCTAAGCCGTAAAATCTTACTGCATTTCAATATTTCTACCCTGTTGATCACAGCTGACCATGGGTTCTTGTTCCAGCAAAGTAAACTGGAATCTGCGGATCGTTCTATCTTGACTGAAAAACCTGCCAATGTATTGAAGAGCAAGAAGCGTTATGTGATCGGACATGGTTTGCCAGTGAGCAAAGAAGCCTGGAAAGGTTCAACCCAAGCTACGGCAGGTACATTATCTGCGACTGATTTCTGGATTCCAAAAGGGGCAAACCGTTTCCATTTTGTAGGAGGTTCACGTTTCGTGCATGGCGGCATCATGCCTCAGGAAATTGTGGTGCCGGTACTGACAGTGAAACAGCTACGTGGTGAAAAGGCTGGACAGCGAACCAAGCGTAAAGTTGAGGTCATTTCTACCAAATCTACGCTGAAGATGGTCAATAACATCCAGAAGTTTGATTTGATGCAAACTGAAGCTGTCAGTGAACTGGTCATGCCAGTAACCCTGTCGATTGCCATTTATGATGGGGATGTCAAAGTTTCCAGTGAAGAAACTCTGACCTTTGATAGCAGTACCGACTCTATTGCGGAACGGGTAAAACAGGTCAGACTGTCTTTGTCTGGCACTGATTTTGACCGTAAGAAAGATTACTTCTTGGTGCTGAAGGACAAAGACCTGAATATCGAAATGCAGCGCTATAAGGTCAGCATTGATCTGGCATTTACCGATGACTTCTTCTGATAACGAATTAACGATAGAGCGTAGCCTACATGGAATCTGCTAACGATAAAGAACTGGATCAGCTGCTGAATGAACACTTTGCTGGGCGGGTGGTACGTAAGGATCTGACTAAACTGATCAAAGAAGGGGCCAATGTCCCTGTCTATGTGCTCGAGTACCTATTGGGGATTTACTGTGCCTCGGATGACCCTGAGATCATTGAACAGGGGCTGCGTAACGTAAAGACCGTTCTGGCAGAGAATTATGTCCGCCCGGATGAAGCGGAGAAAGTAAAATCCCTGGTTCGTGAACGTGGCAGTTATAAGGTCATTGACCGAGTTACCGTGAAGCTGAATGAGCGTAAGGACAAATACGAAGCCTCTTTCAGTAATCTAGGTATTAAAGATGCTGAGATTTCGGCAGGCATCGTCAAAGAGTATGAAAAATTACTCGTTGGTGGTATCTGGGTGATTGCAACACTCAGTTATTATTTTGATGAAGGACAGTCAAATTCTCCATTTGGTGTGAGCCTACTCAAGCCGATTCAAATGCCGAATATGAATATGGATGAACTCTTCAGTGGAAGAGCAGCATTAAGCACTGATCAGTGGCGCGAGAGTTTAATCCGTTCGATCGGCATGGAACCGGCTTCGCTAAAAGAGGACGTGCAATGGCAGCTATTAGCACGTATGGTTCCGTTCGTTGAAAATAACTATAACGTTTGTGAACTGGGACCACGCGGTACCGGGAAAAGCCATATTTACAAAGAATGTTCACCGAATAGTATTTTAGTCTCCGGTGGGCAAACGACTGTCGCCAACCTATTCTATAACATGAGTAGCCGCCGTATTGGTCTGGTTGGCTTATGGGATGTGGTAGCCTTTGATGAAGTCGCCGGTATTTCCTTTAAGGACAAAGATGGCGTACAGATCATGAAAGATTACATGGCCTCAGGGTCTTTTGCCCGTGGCCGCGAACAGATGGAAGCCTCTGCTTCAATGGTTTTTGTGGGTAATATCAACCAAAGCGTGGAATCCCTGGTCAAAACCAGCCATCTATTGGCACCTTTCCCTGAAGCCATGATCGATTCGGCATTCTTCGATCGTTTTCATGCTTATATCCCCGGCTGGGAAATTCCGAAGATGCGCCCGGAGTTCTTCACCAACCGTTATGGATTGATCGTTGATTATCTAGCTGAGTTCTTCCGGGAAATGCGTAAGCGTAGCTTTGCAGATGCCATTGAGAAGTACTTCAAACTCGGCAACAACCTGAATCAACGTGATGTGATCGCCGTTCGCAAGACGGTTTCCGGATTGATGAAGTTGCTCTACCCACACGGTCAGTTTAATAAAGAAGATGTACGCCAGTGTCTGGAATATGCCCTGCAGGTACGTCGTCGGGTCAAAGAACAGCTGAAAAAAATTGGTGGCATGGAATTCTATGATGTGCATTTCAGCTACATCGATAATGACACGCTTGAAGAGCACTTTGTTTCAGTCAAAGAGCAGGGTGGAGGTGGACTGATTCCCGAAGGTCCAGCCAAGCCAGGTTTCTTATATACCATCGGGCTCAGTAATAAAGGCATGCCAGGGTTATACCGCTTAGAACTTCAAGTCACCAAAGGTTCAGGAAAGCTGGCGACATCAGGCTTATGGAATTCAAGCAGTGCCAAGGAGCAGGTCAAGGTCGCATTTGACTACTTCAAGGCCAATGCATCTCGAATCTCGGGTGGCAGTAAGGTGATGGAACATGACTTCCACTTACATGTGGTTGAATTACAGAACACCGGACCACTCAGTCATCTTGCTCTGCCAAGTTTAGTAGCTTTCGCTTCTGGCCTGTTAGGACGATCGGTACAAAGTCAGATGGTGGTACTGGGTGATATAAGCTTGGGTGGTTCTGTGACACCGGTGGAAAGTATTGCCGAATGTCTGCAAGTTGCTTTTGATGCGGGTGCCAAGAAGGTTGCTTTGCCAATGAGTAGTGCGGCAGATATCCCAACGATTCCTGTAGAACTGTTTACCAAGTTCCAGACCAGCTTTTATGCAGATCCGGTGGATGCGGTATTTAAAGCTCTGGGTGTGGGTTGAGTTGATTCTGTATAAATCAGTTAAAGAGAAAAGCTTTTGAAATGATTAGGAAATATGAATCACATGAAGGATTTAATAACAGCTATTTTGGTTAAACAGCCCAAACTTACTGCTAGAGAAATTGCTAAAACTCTTGGTATTGAAAAGAAAGAAGTGAATGCTTTTTTATATCAAAATCAAGATATATTTTCACAAAATGAAGCCTTTTGCTGGTCTTTAGCTATAATCCCGTCAGTTAAAAATTTAGAAAGACCAATGATGAACTCTGAACTTGAATTAAATAATATTGTTAAAAATAAACTGATTCAATTGTTGGATTATGTATCTCATCAAGCTGAGGATACTCAAAAAATTCAATATGAAATGAGTGGTAATAGATTTTATTCTCATGATCTAGAAAAACTTCGTGGCTTAAAAATTCTGAATGATGACGATTGGTGGTTTCAAATTGAACGATTACAGCTTCAATCGATGCCGAAACCATCTCAAATACTCTCTTCCTATATTCATGTTGATGCCGAAAAAGAACCCACTGTTAATTTTTCTAGTTTAAATAAGATTGTATTTTTTAAAGGAGTTCATCAATTCCGTTTGCCCTACAGTAGCGTGGCATGTGATTTGATTACTAAAATTGACCTACTTCAGAAGCTATTCAAAGAATTCGAAAGTTATCAAAATATTTGGAAAGATTGGAAACAAAATAACGATGAGATTAAAAAATCTATTGTTGTTTACGATAAATTATTCTCATGGAATACCGCGATTAATTTAGGTGGAACAGGCGATGGTGAAGAAATTGTTGCAGGCTTTGGCTTAGTTGACTGGGTACTTCCAACGACTCAAAAATCTTACTCATATCCTCTTATTACTATCCCGTTAGAAATGGAGATAGAAAAAAATGGATTAATACGTGTAGGTGCCAAAGATACACGTGCCAATATAGAAATGGATGCCATCTTATTAGAGGATGATCTGCCTACTTCAGGACAAGTAAAAGTAACCTTAAAAGAAAACTTAAATAATGGTCGCTCATTACGCCTATTTGAAGGGGAAACTTACTCTGATATAGTTAATGCCTTCGTCGCGAATATTTTTTCAAAAGGAGCAATTGTTGAGGCAGAAAATAGGGCTATACCATCCAAAAATCTAACGGTGACATTAACATCAGTACTGTTTAGTCGTCCTAAAAGAAATTCTATTTTAAGCGATGACATTGAGTTATTAAAAACTAAACTTAATGACCCTTCAGTGGCTATACCTGAACAACCTTTATCGTTAGTGACAGAATTAAAAAGCGATATTAATCAAAAAGAGACTTATAGTTTTAGAGGGCGTTCTGGTACTGAGGGATTCGGATCAAAAGTTGAAGAGCTTTATTTCCCGCTGCCTTATAACAAAGAACAAATTACTATTGTCCAGAATCTGCTAATCAGCAGTGGTGTAGTGGTGCAAGGTCCACCAGGTACAGGTAAAACACATAGTATTGCCAATATTATCTGTCACTATTTGGCGAATGGTAAAAAAGTACTGGTAACTGCACAGCAGTCACATGTCCTTAAAACAGTACATGAAAAGATTCCTGATGAATTAAAGCCTTTGGTAGTCAGTCGCATTGGTTCAAGCAAAGAAAGTAAAAATCAGCTTGAATCTTCAATCGATTTGATTGTGCAAAAAATTACCCAAATGAATGTTGCAGAAGTTCGAAAAACGATCGAAGTTCTAAAACATCAAATAGATCATAACCATCATGAAATGGCTTTGATTGATCGAGAAATATATAACTTTGCAGAAAAGCATTATCAGAATATTGAAGTAGATGGTAATAAAAAATTACCTATGGATATCGTGAAAACGGTATTAGAAAGTAGAGTATCCTGCGAATGGTTTACCGACCAATTAACTTTGGAGGAAAAAGACCAGTTTCCTTTTTCCCAGATTGAGTTGATTCAATTGAGAGACTCAAGGAAGAAAATAGGTACAAACTTACCATACATAAATTATGGACCTCTACCAGCTCCTGAAAAGCTGTTAGATTCGGCGAGCCTGAAGAAATTAAGTGAGTTCTTAAAAGAAAAAGATGAGATTGAGGAATTCTTAAAGCAAAATGACCTACATAATTTCAAGGAAACTATTTCTGAATCAGAAATTAATGAGCTAAGAGATTGGTTGAAGATTTATCTAGAAGATCTAAACTTTGTTCTTGATCAAGCAGAACCATGGTTATTGAGCTATTTCAAGAAGATAAATGCAGAAGATAAGGCTATGGAACTTGATATCTATAGTAACCTTATTCAAGAAGTTCAGCCTTTATTGGAATACAGGAAAACGCTACTAATTGATCCCATAGAGCTGAATTTTGAGATACAACCAAACTCAAAAGAATATCAAGCTGTTCAACGTGCTGTTGATACAGGTAAGCCATTTAATTGGTATCATTTTGGTACTGCTGAATTACAAGACCTTTTTAAGTCAATTAAAGTTTCTGGAAAATATCCTGATACATCAGATGAATGGAAAAGACTTAAAGAATATCTTGATAGAAAGCAGACTCTTAACATCTTTATGAGCAAATGGAATAGTATTGCAGCACAATTAGACATTCCTTTAATTGAGTTAAATAATCGTAATATCGATGAAATATTAAAAGAGTTCACGCAGCTCATCAGTAGAACCCAAAAATGCCTAGATTTGAAAAATAAATATTTGGATCTATTTAATACGAATTATTTAAAAGCTTTTAAGAGAGCTAAATCTTTTGATTTCTACGGATTACCTAAAAATATTGATGACTTGATTCAATTGTTAGGGCAGAAGTTAAAAATATTTAATTTAGAAGTCTATCAACAACAACTGGCTGATCAAATCCTTTATTTATCAGAGTTTGGTAATAAAATATCAAATCAGTTAAAAAAAATTGTATCTCAGATTGATTCCGATTCATTACATGAAAGTGAACTTGGAGATTATGCTGATCTATTAAAAAAATTATCACATTTAAAAGATCTAACAGAAGATTTTGAAAGAGTTAAATCCGCCAGTATTAGATTGAGTAAAACAAATGCTTTGATTCTTAGTAAACATATTCTGGAAGTTCCGTACGCTGAAGAAATTGAAGATCCTGTATTACGTAATACATTGCTAGAGGCTTGGGAATGGAAACGTCTTGAGATTTTTGTAATAGCCATCAGTAATACAAGTCAAATTGAAAATTTGTATGAGCACCGTCGTATTCACGAGAAGAATCTATCTCAAAATTACGCTCAATTGGCAGCAAACAAGACATGGCTGGCATTAAAGGAAAATGCCTCAGACAAAATTTTAGTTGCATTACAGCGTTATAAAATTGCTGTACAACACTATGGAAAAGGGACAGGTAAGAATGCTCCACGTTATAGAAAAGATGCTCAAGTAGCCCTTAAAGAGGCAACAGCAGCTATTCCTTGCTGGGTCATGTCACATCTTCAGGTATCTGAATCTATGCCTGCTGAATTAGGCCTCTTTGACTTAGTGATTGTGGATGAGGCATCACAATCATCAATTGACGTATTACCTGTTTTAATGCGTGCTAAAAAATTATTAGTAGTGGGGGATAATAAACAAGTTTCTCCGAGTAATGTCGGTCTAGCAAGTGCTCAAATTGATGTATTAAGAAATCGTTATCTACATGGTCAGCCACATGCTGCATATTTAACACCAGATATGTCTTTATACGACATGGCTTCTTCTATCTATGAGTCAAGTGTGATGCTTCTAGAGCATTTCCGCTGTCATCCTGCGATCATTAGTTACAGCAATAAAAACTTTTATGGTAACCGTATTAAGCCAATGCGATTATCGAAGAAATCTGAGCAGTTAAGTCCAGCTTTAGTCGCAATTTATACACCGCAGGGGTATAGAGAATCTAAAAATAGCAAACATATTAATCGAATAGAAGCGAAAGCAATTATTGAGGAAATGAAACTTCTTCTTAAAGATGAACGATACGCAAATAGATCAATCGGTGTGATCTCATTGTTGGGACCGGCGCAGGCTGAGTTCATTCAATCAGAAGCTTTGAATGAATTTGGTGCAGGGACTCTTACCCAAGTTCAATTTGCTTGTGGGGATGCTTCAGCATTTCAGGGTGCAGAAAGAGATATTATTTTCTTATCTATGGTAGCAGATCCTCAGAATTGTCATGCTTTGAGTCGATCCGATCATGAACAGAGATTTAACGTGGCTGCAAGCCGTGCTCGTGAACGGATGTATCTCGTCCATTCCGTGAGTCGTGATCATATATCTCCAAAAGATCTAAGGCTGAATTTACTCAATCATTTTTATGATTTGCAAGAAGATCAAAAAGCATCATTTGAAGCAAAATTAGATTTGTGTGAATCGGAGTTTGAAAAATCTGTATTTACGACACTCCATGAAATGGGTTACACAGTTACTCCACAGGTTAAGGTTGGAAGCTATCGAATCGATTTAGTCGTTGAGTCAGATGGTGATCAGCGTTTGGCTGTTGAATGTGATGGTGATAGCTATCATGGGCCAGAACAATGGCATGATGACATGACTCGTCAACGTGCTTTAGAACGCGCAGGATGGACATTCTGGAGATGCTTTGCATCGAGTTGGTTCATTGAACGTGAAAATATGATTATGTCATTAAAGGAAAAACTTGATGCAATGGGCATAAAACCTACACATGGAATGAGTAGCTTAATTCAAGATGTAGAACACAAAGTGTGGGTAGATGACGAATCTGAAATGAGTGCGGAAAATGACATCGAGAAAGATTTGTTAATTGTTTAATTGTACTAGCTTGTATTTAAATGGATTCGCTAGCGGACACTTACGTAACTAAAGATTACAGTAGTAATCTTTAGTTGTTGAAATTTACTTGGGTAAAAAAGGGTGAATAGCCACCGATTTTGTAGACACCTTTTAGTTAGATAAAATGGCTAATTAACGAGGTGCTTATGAGCAGTAAACGATACCCTGAAGAATTCAAAATTGAAGCAGTAAAGCAAGTTACTGAGAAAGGCCATAGTGTGGCCGAAGTTGCTGCACGTTTGGGAACCACCACCCATAGTATGTATGCCTGGATTAAACGTTATGATCCACAGCAGCCCAAGATCACAGAATCTAATGATCCAAGGGCAGAATTAGCAAAGTTAAAAAAAGAGCTGCAACGGGTTACTGAAGAAAGGGACATATTAAAAAAGGCCGTGGTGTACTTCGCAAGCCAGTCCAAATGAGGTACGCCTTTATTCGGGACAATCAGCATATATGGCCTGTTCGTCGTTTATGTTCAACTTTAGATGTTCATCACAGTGGTTATTACGCATGGTTAAAGCAACCCACCAGTAAAACTGCGCGGAAACGGCAACAGCTTTCAGGATTGATTAAACAGATTCTGGCTGGAATCTGTTGGTATCTACGGCTATCGCAAGATTCACTGTGATTTGAAAGATGTTGGTGAAAGTTGTGGGATTAATCGAGTACATCGGCTGATGAAAGCAGATGGTCTTAAATCTCAGCGCGGTTATCGTAAACCTAGAGCTCACGCTGGTGCTCCGGCTGTCGTTGCCGCAAACACTTTAGATCGACAATTTAATCCAACTCAGCTCAACCAGCTGTGGGTGACTGACATGAGAAGCACTGCTTCGCAAGATATCCGTACTCATGAAGGGTGGCTATATATCGCAGTTGTGATTGACCTGTTTTCACGTCTTGTTGTTGGCTGGTCTATGAAATCCAGAATCACGACAGATCTGGTTTTAGATGCGTTATTGATGGCTTTGTGGCGAAGAAACCCAAAGAACAAAGTCCTGATTCATTCTGACCAAGGCAGCCAATACACCAGTCATGAATGGCAAACATTTCTCAAACATCATAATCTTGAAAGCAGTATGAGTAGACGAGGAAACTGTCATGGTAATGCTGTTGCTGAGAGCTTTTTTCAGCTGTTAAAGCGAGAGAGGATCAAGAAGAAAATATATTCATTGATATGTGCTGAATTAGCAGGAGACTTTCACTTGGGATATGCTAGGCAGCTAACCGATAAAAGTTCTCTGCTATTGAGCCTGTAAATTATTTTGTGTAAGTTCCATTTTTTATAAATGATCTTTTAATCGATCATCGAACTGAATCGTAAACCAATTCATTGCTAAACGCCAATTTTGAATTGGCATCGTCCATTTCTTCGCAGCATTTGATGTTGCTAAGTAAATGACCTTCTTTACTGAGTCATCAGATGAAAAGATTTTCCTTTTCTTCGTTGAATGGCGTATTACGCTATTCAACGACTCAATCGCATTTGTTGTATAAATTGCATGACGTATTTCGGCTGGATAGCTAAAGATCGTTCGGATATTTTCCCAATTGGCCCGCCAGGATTCTCCAATTTTGGGATACTGGTGATTCCATTGATCACAGAAGATGTCTAGGGATTTTAAAGCATTTTCCTCTGTACTTGCCTGATAAATCGCTTTCAGACCCGACGTAACAGCTTTGTAGTCTTTCCAGCTTACAAATCTCAGGCTATTGCGTACAACATGCACGATACACAGTTGAATATCAGTATGAGGGTAAACAGAGGCTATCGCGTCAGGGAAGCCTTTTAATCCATCTACACAGGCAACAAGAATGTCCTGTACTCCTCGATTTTTTAGCTCTGTCATGACTGACAGCCAGAATTTGGCACCTTCTGTCTGAGCAATCCACATACCCAGTAATTCTTTTTGCCCATCCATATTGATGCCTAAAGCAAGGTATACGGACTTGTTAATCACATTGGAGTGCTGACGGACTTTGACAACAATACAGTCAAGATAGACAACAGGATAAAGGCTATCTAAGGCTCTATTTTGCCACTCAGTCACTTGCTCAATCACAGCATCGGTAACTTTGCTGATGAGAGATGCTGACACATCGGCATCGTACATTTCTTTGAAGAAGGCTACAATTTCCCTATTAGTCATTCCTTTTGCATACAGTGAGAGGATTTGGTCATCCATACTGGTGATGCGTGTTTGGTGCTTTTTTATAATTTGTGGCTCAAATGAACCTTCTCGATCACGGGGAATATCTAAAGCCAGTTGTCCATCTTGAGTTGTAATGGTTTTAGAACTAAACCCATTACGGCTATTTGAGCCTTTCTTGGGCTGATGCTTTTCATAACCGAGATGGTCTGAAAGTTCAGTATTGAGTGCAGTTTCAATCATGAATTTTTTAAAGACTGCTGTCATTTGGTTTAAGTCTTCTGGTGTTTTTAGACCTTTAGCCAATTCGGCAGCCATACTTTTGATTGTTGCTTCATCCATGTGAAGTACCTTTTGTAATTATCCTCTGAAGGATAAATGAAAATTAAGTACTTACACAAAATTTAGAACAGTCCCCTGCTATTTGATTTGGCGTTTTAAAATCCAAACTCTTTTGAATTCTTCGCTGATTATAAAATAACACAATGTATTCTGTAATATCTGCTTTAGCTTCATCTCTGGTTTTATAGTTGCAATGATGCACTAATTCATTCTTGAGTATGCCCCAGAAACTTTCAATCGGTGCATTATCGTAACAGTCCCCACGTTTGCTCATTGAACCTTGAAAATCACATTTTTCCAGTATCTTTCGATATTCATGGCTGCAATATTGGCTGCCTCTGTCCGAATGAATAATTAAGCCTTTCGTTGGTTTTTGATTACGAATCGCCATAGTCAGTGCATTGCAAACAAGTTGTGCGGTCATACGCTCATTTAAGCTATAGCCAACCACTTGTTTCGTGTACAGGTCTTTTACTGCTGCCAAGTATAACCAACCTTCAGCAGTCCAAATGTATGTAATATCGCTTGACCATGCAAGATTGGGCTTAGTCATTGAAAACTGTTGCTCTAGTAAATTTGCGTAGATCGCTCGATTATGATCACTCTTCGTAGTTCTTTTGAAACGCTTATGACGCTTACAATACAGCTGGTTGAGCTTTTTTATTTGACGTACAGCATACGTACTGATTTTGATACCTTGCGCTTGTAAATGCTTAGTTAATCGAATATAGCCATAGCTTTGTTTAGTTTCCTCATGAGCTATTTTGACCAAAATTGTCTGTTGATTTCGCTGAACCAATCTTTTATTCATGCCTCGTTTTAGCCAATCATAAAATCGTGACACTGAAACGTGAAGTAATCTAGCCATAAAGCTAATCGGGAATAAATATCTTTGCTGTTTCATATAGGCGTACCTTACTGACTTTCTTTCGCAAAGTACGCTGCTGCCTTTTTTAGAAATTCACGTTCCATTTCAGCTGTTTTGAGCTGTTGTTTGAGCTTTTTATTTTCTTCGAGTAAGGCATTTAGATCAGGTGAATATTGTTTAGTGCCTGCTAAGGTGCCAGTCTTTGCTTTATTATTCCAATTTGAAAGAGTTTGCATTGAAATGCCAAGTTGTCTGGCTGTTTCCGATACATTGCCTTGATTGGCTTCAATCAATTTTATTGCTTCAACTTTAAATTCTGCGGTGTAAGTCTTCTGTTTCTTGCTCATGGTAAACTCCTGATGAGTGTCTATAGTTTACCAAGTTAAAACCTCCTGTTTTCTCAGCACACATCATGACTTATGGGATGCAAAACTACGTTGGGCGTGAAGTCATAAAAAAATTAATCAGGATTTTGCATAAATAGTGCGCCGTAAGGCGCATTATTTTTAAGGAAGGTTTGTATTACTCGACAATATATAACTTATGTTTTTTCTTCGGGGGCTCAACTTTAGCTAAAGCATCAAATGTTAATTGATTAAAATCTTCTTCAGAGATTCC
Organism: Acinetobacter sp. XH1741; assembly: GCF_041021895.1. Classification (NCBI taxonomy): domain Bacteria; kingdom Pseudomonadati; phylum Pseudomonadota; class Gammaproteobacteria; order Moraxellales; family Moraxellaceae; genus Acinetobacter; species Acinetobacter chenhuanii. The sequence continues at coordinate 102,176 of NZ_CP157429.1, read as the reverse complement.
AATTTCATCAAGCATTTTATTTTTATCAAAAGATGGTTGTGAGGCTAAAACAGAGATAATTTTGGGCAACATCAAACTCTCATCTCGATGAGTTTCTTCAGGTTCATTAATGTTGTAGCCCAACGAATTGATCTTTATAGAGTTACTACGATTAACCCAATCACTAACTAATCCCAGCTTGTGAGCTTTATAGTTAATAGCCTTCAGGGATGTTCGCCAAATCTTTTTATACTCAATCATATTTTCTAGTGAAAAATAGCGTGGAGCAGTAGAAAGAAATGCATCTGTTGGCATTAAAAATTCAGATGAAAATTGATCCGCTTCAGTTTCGAGAACACGATTATCTTTCTCGACACGAATTTTTTTGTTATGCGTATGCATAACGATATGACCAAGTTCGTGTGCACAATCGAAGCGGGCTCTTTCGGCAGACTTAAATGTATTTAGAAATATGAAAGGGCTACCACTTTCATCATCAAAAAAAGATAGTGCATCAATTTCTCGAATTTCAGTCGGTAATCTAAAGACACGGATTCCCTTTAGCTCACACAACGAAACAATGTTATTAATCGGTTGATTACCTAAAGCCCATAAACCTCTCAACTCTGACGCTAGGTGATCGGCATACTTAGATTCACCCAAAAACTCAGTAATATCTAAATCAGGACGGTGAAAAGTAGGTAACTTTACTTTCTGATTTAAGTACTTGTTAATATTTATTGCTAAAAGAGTATATGCCTCATTAGCTTTTCTATGCTGTGCTTTAATACGAGCAACCGATCTATAGAAGATTTGGTCTGTTTCATGTGGTTGTGTGTCATTACCTGCAAAGAATGACTTGGGTAAATTTAATACACGGCATATATCATCTTGATCATTTTCATTGATTTCTTTATCCACGTCTAAAAGTTGCTTTACCTTAGAGATAGAGCAACTCAATTTTTCTGCGAAATCGGTATTGCTAAGTCCTCGTAATTCTTTAGCAATACGTAAACGATCTTTATTAAACACATTAACCTCAGATTAAACTACAAGCTGAATATCAAAATCATCTGGTTTAATTTCATTAGATGGTTCCAATACTGGCTTAGGATCAGTTTTTACAGGAACTGTATTATCTATTTCAAATGCAATTCTGCAAGTATGGTCACTTGGTAAAATTGAAATTTTTTTCGCTTTTAAGTCCTGTACGAAGCTAGTTGGGTATGCAAATTCAAAAGGAATATTTGGGATATCAATGTCTTTATAGGCTGGATGTGATGCTGAAGGAAAGTATAAAATCCATGTTCTCAATTTTGTCTCATCATCATAAGCAGACTGATTCTCCTTAATATTATTTAATGTCATTAATCCTTTTTCACAGTGTGCTGATACAACTTGATCAGCTAACCCCAATGCAATATTCCCGCTCATAAAGATAATTTGTATTTTCTTTACTGTATTCTCAATTCTTGGCTGGCTGTCATTGTGGAATATCCAAGCAGGATCAGATTGTCGAAGCAGTAAAGCAATCTGTTCTCCAATTTTTCCCCATCGTGCAATAAAGCGTGCACGGTTATAGTGAGTATTTGTTCTATAGTCAGCATCACCGATCATAATTGCGTTTCTGACTAACTCGAGATCAGGTAATCCTAACTGTTTAGCTTTTTTGATAGCATTTTCACCTTTGAAAAAATCACATGGCGTGGGTTCAGAAGGTTGGATTGATTCTTCATCAAGGAGATTTAAATTCATCTTAAAAGTTATCCTAAAGTAGCGAATGTCTTTTTTATAACATCTTTTGATGTTTTAAAAAAGACATTTTTATAAATGTGTGCTATCTTCACTTACAACTTGATAATAAGAATTTTGGAGAAGAGACGTTGAGTAACTTATTCATTAATCATAAAAATTGTCCTGAATGCGGTGGCCGTATCAAAGGCTATTATTACTACTGTGGGCAGTGTGGTAGTCAAAATGTTGTAAACTGGAAGCACACGGGGATATTTTTGTTGATTGCTGGAAAGATTTTTCTGGTTGCTATGCTTTTTTTGCTAAAAAATTTTGTTCAAATCCATTTTTTTCACAAGTTTCATTGTGCTAATTTTTTAAATAATTCATAGAGGTTGATAGTAAAATGAAAGTTAAAGATTTAATTAAATAATTAGAAGAGTTTGATCTGGAATTAGATGTTTTAATTGCTAATGAAGAGAACAAAATCATTGGCATAAAAACCCTAGCCCGATTCTTTGAAATAAGCTATGTTTCTTTTGTTCATCCAGAGACACAAAGAAATGATATGGAAAGAAATGTTGAATTTACCTTTTTAGGAATGTCGACTAAAGACTCTAGAGTTATTGTTTTTATTGACGTTGTTCCATAATTTTCAAGTAGTCAAAATGAGTATACAATATTCATGTGATGCAAGAAGATACAACTGGATAGGATGGGCCCATAAGTATTTGAAGCTGCCTCGTGTATGATCATGGGGACTGTCCAAACAAACGGCTTTTGAGAGTGCTGCCTGATACGAAAAATAATATCCAAGAGATGCTAGCGGTAAATTTAGTGTAAAATTTAATGCTAGCCATCATTAAAACTTATTTAAAAATATGAAGTTATATCGCACAGATTGGAATATGTTTCCTAAAACGGTTATTGACCGTGGTCTTGGAGATGCAACCTCTCATTACATGTATGAAGCTGCTAAAGCAGGGGATGTTGAAAGTGCGTATATTTTAGCTAAAGATTTAGTTTCGGATGAGGCGATTGCTGAACTAGAAAGAATTATCGATGGTCGGGAAACTATTATAGTACCTGTACATGCTGAGGAAGCAGTCGGTCGTAATATGATTCCTTTAGCTACTTCAGCAGTTATAGCAAAGAAACTTGGGCTTGAAGTTGATACGAATATAGTTCAAGCTATAAAAGTATCAAGAACTGGCGGTGATGGGTGGCATAGATTAGCCAACCCACCAGCATTTGATGGGACAATAAACAATGATAAATGTGTTATTATTGTTGATGATACCCAGACCCAAGGTGGTACTTTTGCAGCATTAAAAGGTCATATTGAAACAACTGGGACGAATAAAGTTATTGGAGCATATGCACTGACGGGTAAACAATACTCATCACAATTAGCTCTAAGTAAAGAAACTCTTCAGCAATTGAGGGATGTATATGGTAATCTTGAAGCATGGTGGAAATCGATTTACGGGTACGATTTCGAAAGGCTCACAGAGTGGGAAGCAAAGTATATCCTCAACTCTCGTAAAACAGCTGACGAAGTCCGAGATAGAATCATTGCGTCAAAACAAACGTGATGCTTATGCACTTATGATGAAAATGAATTAATTATTATTTAATTAAGTTAAAAGACTGCTATATAGCGGTCTTTTTTGTTTTTGAGCTCTACAAATTTTAATGAGTACATATAGTTACTTTTATAAAAATGATAATAAAGGGTAGAGGAGGTCATCTAAGAATTTAAAGCACAAGACTTATTTAACATTGATGACAGAAAAAGTGAGTTGTTGGGAACTTAAAGAAGAGGTGGTACTTATAATGGTTACTAAAATACAAATACTTAAAATATTAAATATATAAAACAATATATTACAAATATATATGATGCGTAGTGTACGCATCATATATATTTTCTTCTATTTTGATATAATGGATCTCGTCAATCCGCTGATAGGTTTCATTTAAATTTCATGAGTCTTACTGAAATTAAAGTTCGCCAAGCTCATTGCAAGGAAAAAACTTGTTTTTTATCCGATGAAGATGGACTTAGCCTGAAGATTGAGCCGACTGGAAGAAAATCTTGGTGCTATCGCTATACAGATCCACAAACAAAAAAACGTCGCCGCATTCAGTTGGGGCTTTATCCTGATTTATCGCTGAAAAAGGCACGACAAGTCAAAGATGACTTTAAAGACAATAATTATTGTTTTGAGCATGATACTGTCTCTAATGTCATCACCTTTCGTAAGGTAGGGGAGGAGTGGCTGCAGTTCAAACTGAAAAATGCATTTAATGATTCACCCCGCTGCGGTGTACTACAGTTAGCAGAAAGATGTTTACAGCAAGATATTTATCCAGACCTTCAGGATTTACCTTTTCAAAACATCAAGCGTTATGACCTGGTTTCAGTAATCAAAAAAATAGAGGGACGCCAAGTAAAAGAACCTGTCAAGAAAGCTTGTAGTTATTTGAACCAAATTTATGACTACGCTGTAGCGATGGGTTATTGTGAATTCAACATCGCGCATGGTTTAAATAAAATCGCCATTAACAGTAAAATCAAGAAGAATTATCCGTATTTGAAAGCGGAGGATATATCAGATTTTAAGAAAAATTTATTAAAATTGGATGCCCATCCGATTATTAAAAAAGCACTGCTGTTCAAATTACATACTGGCGTGCGAGGGGCTGAATTGTTATTGGCTGAGCCTCATCATTTTGATTTAAATGAAAAAATCTGGAAAATACCTGCCTTGCATATTAAACAGTTTCGACGAAAAGTCATATTAGGCCATGAGATTCCCGACTTCTTAGTTCCACTTTCAGATCAGGCTTTAGATATTTTAAAAGACGTCATGCAATGGTCATACGGTGAAAAGTACATTTTTGCTAGCCCACGGAAACATAATCAACCGATTCATTTTAATACATTAAATATGGCTATACGTAAGATGGGCTATGGAAAACATCAATTATCCTCTCATGGACTACGTTCCACTTTTAGTACCATTTTGAATGACTCAGGTTTGTTCCAGGATAACTGGATTGAGGCACAACTTTCACATATTGATAAGAACCGTACCCGTGCCAGCTATAATCACGCTGACTATTTAGCCCAGCGGACTGAAATGATGCAGTGGTGGGGTGATTATTTAAGTACTGCTAAGTGAAAATCGTACTTTTATACATAGACTTAAAACATTATGGGGTTTCAAATGGATAGTAAACAATATACTTGCCGTGTTACATGGTCAGCAGAATATAATGAGTATGTTGGGTTGTGTGCTGAGTTTCCATCATTGTCTTGGCTTGATGCGGATCAGTCTAAAGCATTCTCAGGAATAGAGGAGCTCGTTGCTGATGTTGTCGCTGATATGATTAGCAATAATGAAAAAGTTCCTACACCACTCTCCGGGAAAATATAGTAGGCAGTTTGTTGTCCTTGTTCTCAGTGGTTCAACAAAAACTAGCCCTCGAAGCCGCAGAACGTGGCGTGGACATAAATTGTTTAGTATCAGTAAAAAGAGCGATGTAATTTTAGTACGAGTGAGTGATAGAGCAGGAACCTATGCTTCATATATTCAGTAAATGGTATGTTTTTGAATTAATCGGTATTTTTAAATAAAGCTTTCTTTGATTTAGTGCTTTTTATTTAATAAATTAATTTTAAAAACAACTTAGGCTAATTGATAAACACTATCTGGAAAGATTAAAAGAAAATATTTTTTAATTTCTGCTAATTCATTTAAGGCTGGTTCCCTTTCAAGCAGTTGAAATGTCCAAATAAGTACAGCCTGATGATTATCATAGCAAGTATTTACTCCAAGAAAATTAGCCATTCCATAACTTCTATTGATGTTCATTTCTTTAATTAATTGATTTCCTAAGTCACGAGCTTGCTGGCTGATCAATAACTCATTTGGTAACACGGCGGTCATCTCCACAAAATAATCTAATGCAGGTTCAATCCTTATATTTAAAAAGTTATAATTTAGTTGAAATGGATAAAATATACTTTCTATAAGTTGTAATAACCTGCTGTAGGTTAATTTTAGCAAAGTATTACTCAGTCAACAACTTTAAATAACCCACAGCAAGTTATTTTTTGTAAATTAATTTAAATATGATTACTTGTAAGTTATCTAGCCTCATGGGCGATAGAAAAATTTTAAAATTAAGTGAAGTGGTGCATGCGACAGGAATTAATCGTAATACGCTGACAAGTATGTATTATGACCGTGCTATACGTATCGAATTGCCAGTCGCTGATAAGTTATGTAAATACTTTAACTGTACGATGAATGATTTGTTTGAGTTTAAGGAAGAAGTTGAAGAAAAAGATTAACCAATACTTCTTTTGATAAGTTTTCTCTACAGGTCTAATACTGAACTTTATAAAATTTCATCGAAAACAGAGATTTACTTTATTATTTATATAAAAGAATCAATCGAATGATAGAGGTTTTTTTCTTATAACTTAATCAAGAAGAGGGCTAATGACCCACAATAGCGGTAACTATTGTGGGTTTGTTCCATGTAATGCAAATTGCAGTACAAGGAATTTAAAATGACTTCACTGCTGATCTTACGTTGCCTTGTACTTATTGCAAGATTTTTAGTCTTTTTACATGATTTTTCATTTCACCATTTAAATTTCTTCTTTTTATCATTTTGATAATTTTAAGTACCCGATCTTGACGTCATAGTGTTTGAGATCGAACGTTCGATAGATGTCCGCAATCCATCGAATAGCTGAATCTCATTTGAGGTTCGCAGAGAGTCCAATATATTTTAGCTCAAGGACTCTATGATTGCTTTGGGATTTCTAATTCTAAATGGCTTTGTTGCACAAAGATTTAAAAGTTAAGACTTCTCATATCTACTCAAATTTAAGTGACAACTCGGGTATGTGGTCTGCCTAAGTCCGTAAATTTATTTAATACTGCCATACGTGCATGAATCTCATTGACTTGGCTTTGAAAATTTCTCGCACTGAGTTTATCCCCCAATAATTTGATGCAATGCATCTTGGTTTCAACCAAACTTCGCCGATGATAGCCTGACCATTTCTTCCAAATAGTTCTTCCTAAACGTTTAACTGTTAGAAGCAACTCATTGCGTTCTAGCGAGCCCATCTTTTTATCTTTCCATGGCTTCGCATTTTTTCTTGGTGGAATCACTGCATGTGCTTGCTGATCCGCAATGACCTGTCGGCACTGTTTGGTATCATAAGCTCCATTGGTATAGACGGAGTCAACTCTCTCATCTTGTGGAATCTGATCGAGTAAATCACCAAGTACCTGTGAATCACTCACATTGTTGGTTGTGAGCTGAACAGCGCGTATTTGTAAGGTTTTAGCATCTATACCAATATGTAGTTTACGCCATTGGCGACGATATTCAGGCTGATGTTTTTTACGCTTCCATTCACCCTCACTTAAGAATTTCAGACCTGTAGATTCAACGATTAGATACAGTCCATCACAACTTTTTTGATAGCTAATCACAATATCAATATGCTGTTGTCGTCTACAAATTGTAGTGTAGTCTGGCGCTATCCAATTTAACCCACAAAGATGGATGAGACTTTGAACAAAGCCTGTGACCATGCGTAAAGACAATCGAAAGAGAGATTTAATCATTAGGCAGCATTGGATAGCTGCGTCGGAGTAAGTTTGATTTCGTCCTTGTTTGCCTTTTGATGGGGCATACCATTGCGTAGCAGGATCAAACCAAATGGCAATATTTCCACGATTAATGAGAGCCCGGTTATATGAAGACCAATTGGTTGTGCGATAAATTTTAGGTGTCGACTTATTCATTTGAAAATTATATTGTGGAATAAGCCTTTAGAGATAGGTTTGTGCAACAAAGCCATTAAAAAATAAATGCAGACGTCTGTATTTATTTTTTAATTAATTCTAGACAAACAGTCTAATTAAATAGAGAGGAAGTTCTATGTACAAAGGTATTGTAATTACTAAAGATGAAGCAGGTTACACATCAAAAATTACTGAGATTGCATCAAAGCCTTTACAAGAAGGAGAGGTTAGAGTCGAAGTCAAATATTCAACACTCAATTATAAAGATGCTTTAGCCATTACTGGGCGTTCACCAGTGGTGCGTAGTTTTCCTTTGACCCCAGGCATCGACTTTTCGGGTGTTGTGATTGAATCAAAACATCCAGCATGGAAAGAAAGAGATGAAGTTCTACTAAATGGTTGGGGAGTGGGTGAAAAGTATTTTGGAGGGCTAGCCGAGCAAGTCACTGTTTCTGGTGATTGGCTCATACAAAAACCTTCTGCTTTTTCTTTTAAAGATACGATGGTTATTGGTACAGCAGGTTATACCGCAATGTTGTGTGTCATGGCTTTACAAAAACATGGTATTAAACCAAGTGATGGAAAAATTTTAGTGACAGGTGCAAATGGTGGAGTAGGTAGTATTTCCATTATTATTTTGAATCATCTTGGTTATGAGATTACAGCTTCAACTGGTCGACCTCAAGAGTCAGAATATTTAACCTATCTAGGTGCGAGTGAAATTATTGATCGTATTGAATTATCTTCCTCAGGAAAGCCATTAAACAAAGAAGTTTGGGCTGGCGTGATTGATACTGTTGGAAGCCATACTTTAGCCAATGCATGTGCTAGTACAAAATATCGTGGTGCAGTTGCTGCGTGTGGTTTGGCAGGCGGAATGGATTTTCCAGCAACAGTTGCTCCATTTATTCTAAGAGGGATCACCTTATATGGAATTGATAGCGTGATGGCACCAATCGAATTAAGAAAAGAAGCATGGGAACGTTTGGCTACAGAATTAGATCAAACAAAATTAGAAACAGTAACGACTGAAATTCAGTTAACAGATGCTTTAAATATTTCCAATGAAATTTTAGATGGAAAAATTCGAGGTAGAGTTGTTGTACAGATATAGTTCAACAAAATGAGTTGTGGGACTGTTCTAAATTTTGTGTAAGTACTTAATTTTCATTTATCCTACTGAGGATAATAAAAAGAGGTACTTCACATGGATGAAGCTACAATCAAAAGTATGGCAGCTGAATTAGCTAAAGGTTTAAAAACTCCTGAAGATTTAAACCAAATGACAGCCATATTCAAAAAGTTCATGATCGAAACCGCTCTGAATACTGAGCTTTCTGAACATTTAGGCTATGAAAAGCATCAACCTAAGAATGGATCTAATGCACGTAATGGTTTTAGCTCCAAAACAGTTCTAACACAAGGTGGGCAGCTTGCTTTAGATATCCCTCGTGATCGTGACGGCTCTTTTGAACCACAGATTATTAAGAAGCATCAAACACGCATTACTAGCATGGATGATCAAATTCTTTCGCTATATGCGAAAGGAATGACAAATAGAGAAATTGTTGCTTTTTTTAAAGAAATGTACGATGTCGATGTATCTGCCTCCCTTATTAGTAAGGTGACGGATGCTGTCATTAAACAAGTGACAGAATGGCAAAATAGAACACTCGATAGTCTTTATCCTGTTGTCTATTTAGATTGCATTGTTGTTAAGGTTCGTCAGCATTCAACAGTAATCAATAAATCAGTTTATTTAGCATTAGGCATTAACCTAGATGGCCAAAAAGAACTTCTTGGCATGTGGTTTGCTCAAACAGAAGGTTCCAAATTCTGGCTGTCAGTCATGACAGAGCTTAAAAATCGAGGAGTGCAAGATATTCTTGTAGCCTGCCTTGCGAAGCAGCGCTTCTCAGGACTAAAAGGCTTTCCTGATGCGCTAGCCTCTGTCTACCCTCATACTGATATCCAGCTGTGTATCGTGCATGTTGTACGCAATAGCCTGAGATTTGTGAGCTGGAAGGACTACAAAGCTGTAACAGCAGGATTGAAGGCGATCTATCAGGCAAGTACAGAGGAAAATGCTTTAAAGTCCCTAGATATCTTCTGCGATCAATGAAATCACCAGTATCCAAAAATTGGAGAATCTTGGCGGGCAAATTGGGAAAATATCCGAACGATCCTTAGCTATCCTGCTGAAATACGTCATGCGATTTATACAACAAATGCAATTGAATCATTGAATAGCGTGATCCGCCATTCAACTAAAAAGAGAAAGATCTTCTGTTCTGATGATTCAGTGAAAAAGGTCATTTATTTAGCAACTTCAAATGCTGCTAAAAAATGGACCATGCCAATTCAAAATTGGCGTTTAGCAATGAATTGGTTTACGATTCAGTTCGATGATCGATTAAAAGATCATTTATAAAAAAATGGGACTTACACAAAATAATTTACAGGCTCGTAGAAACATGAAAATACATTCTTTTGGTGAACACAATAACATTACTTTATCTAATAATTGTATTGAAGTTCGAGGTGCACGTGAGCATAACCTTAAGGATGTAGATGTTTCTATCCCAAGAAATGCACTTGTTGTTTTCTCAGGTGTATCGGGTTCAGGAAAATCATCACTTGCTTTTGGAACTATTTTTGCTGAAGCACAAAGAAGATATTTCGAATCTGTTGCACCTTATGCAAGACGCTTAATAGATCAGGTCGGAGTACCAGATGTTGATGCTATTGATGGTCTACCACCAGCAGTAGCATTGCAACAACAACGTGGTGCAAGTAATACCCGTTCTTCTGTTGGAAGTGTAACAACTTTATCAAGTCTCGTGCGAATGATTTATTCGCGTGCTGGTGCATATCCTGCCGATCAGCCAATGTTATATGCCGAGGACTTTTCACCGAACACTCCTCAAGGCGCTTGTCCTACCTGTCATGGTTTAGGTCACATTTATGAAGTTACAGAATCGATAATGGTTCCTGACCCAACACTGAGTATTCGTGAGAAAGCTATCGCATCATGGCCACCTGCTTGGCACGGGCAAAACTTACGCGATATCCTAGTAACCCTAGGGTATGATGTTGATCGACCATGGAAAGATTTACCGCAATCGGATAGAGACTGGATTTTATTTACTGAAGAAACCCCAACAGTTCCTGTCTATGCTGGTTTAAGCCCCGCTGAGACTCAATCTGCACTTAAACGTAAACTAGAACCCAGCTATATGGGCACTTTCACTGGTGCTCGTCGCTATGTCCTTCATACTTTTGCTAATACCCAAAGTACGTCGATGAAAAAACGTGTTTCACGTTTTATGGAAGGAAAAATATGCCCTTCCTGTCATGGTAAACGCCTTAAACCAGAAGCCTTATCTATTACCTTTGCTGGAATAGATATTGGTGAGTTTATGCAACTTTCTTTGGATAAGTTAACTTGCCTGCTTGAGCCCATTGTTCTTGGCAATTTCGAAGCTCATGATGCTGGAGAAAAGACTAATAATAAAGTAACCCAACTTGATAGATCTGAACGAGCAACAACAGGTAGAGCAGTGCATTCTGTATCTCCAGATGTAAGACGTACGTCAGCACTTTCAGATGAAAAGAAAATTGCTGCCCAGCGTTTAGCAAATGGTGTGGTGGGGCGTTTAAATCAATTACGCCAGTTAGGTCTTGGTTATCTAACATTAGATAGAGCCACACCGACTCTTTCAGCGGGAGAGTTACAACGTTTGCGTTTAGCAACACAATTAAGTTCTATGCTATTTGGTGTAGTTTATGTACTGGATGAACCGTCTGCTGGATTACATCCTTCAGATAGTCAGTCATTATATGATTCTCTCGATAAATTAAGAGACGCTGGAAACTCCGTATTTGTTGTAGAGCATGATTTAGAGCTCATGCGTCGTGCTCAATGGTTAGTGGATGTTGGACCAGATGCAGGAGAGCAAGGTGGTAATATTTTATATAGTGGAGTACCTCAGGGTTTAAGTGAGATTTCAGCTTCACGTACTGCAAGTTATTTATTTAATAAAATCCCAGTTACTCAAAGTTATGGACGTACACCCTCTGGTTGGCTTGAACTTAACAATATTTACCGACATAACCTGCATAATATTGATGCTCGTATACCTCTTGGTGTACTTACAGCAGTTACAGGTATTTCAGGTTCGGGTAAATCTAGTCTCGTTTCTCAAGCTTTACCCGAGTTAGTACTTTCATATTTAGGCAATGAATCTGAAACTAAAAACAATAATGAAAATAATCCTTTAAATGAAGGAATGTTGGTTACCGAGGTTACACAGGGTTCTCTGGCTGGTGATGTGGAGGCTATACAGCGTCTGGTACAGGTTGATCAAAAACCAATTGGTCGTACTCCACGTTCTAATCTGGCAACTTATACGGGTTTATTTGATCATGTTAGAAAGTTATTTGCTGGGACTCCTGAAGCTCACCAAGCTCATTATGATGCTGGACGTTTTTCGTTTAATGTGGCTAAAGGGCGATGTGAAACTTGTGAAGGTGAAGGCTTTGTCAGTGTAGAATTATTGTTTATGCCAAGTGTATATGCCCCTTGTCCGACATGTCATGGTGCTCGATATAATGATGACACTCTGAAAATTCGCTGGAATGGACGTAATATTGCTGAAATATTAGGAATGACCGTCAATGAAGCACGTGATTTTTTTGATGGAGAGGTCTCGATTGCTCGTTCACTACAATTATTAAAGGAAATTGGCCTTGGTTATTTACGTTTAGGGCAACCAGCGACTGAACTATCTGGTGGAGAAGCGCAACGTATTAAATTGGCGACCGAGCTGCAACGCAATCAGCGTGGAAATACACTGTATATACTTGATGAGCCAACTACAGGTTTGCATCCATCAGATGTAGATCGATTGTTAGTTCAATTGCAGCGATTAGTCGATGCGGGTAATACCGTGGTTATGATTGAGCATGATATGCGTGCCGTTGCACAAGCAGATTGGGTGATTGATGTGGGACCAGGTGCTGGAAATGCTGGTGGGAATATTGTTGTGGCAGGAACACCAAAACAAATAACAGAAAATCAAGATAGCCGTACTGCTCCATATTTAGTTAATGAGTTAGTGAGTCGTGATACTAAACGTTGATATTGCGAGTGGGTAGAATAAAACATTAAATTAAAAGCCTGTAAAATCAATCAGATATTTTTTGTTTTAGGTGGTGTGTGAGCATGAAATCTAAAAGTTTTTTCAACTAAGGGCTTTGTTGCACAAACCTATCTGTAACGGCTTTTTCAGCGATATAATTTTTAAATGAAGAAGCCTACACACAAAATCTACCGCACAACCAATTGGCCCGCATATAACCGAGCACTCATGAGTCGCGGAAATATTGCCATTTGGTTTGATCCTGCTACGCAATGGTATGCTCCATCAAAAGGCAAACAAGGGCGAAATCAAACCTACTCCGACGCAGCTATCCAATGCTGGTTAATGATTAAATCCTTATTCCGTCTATCTTTACATATGGTCACTGGCTTTGTCCAAAGTCTGATTAAAATTTGTGTATTAAATTGGACAGCACCAGATTACACCACGCTTTGTAGAAGACAAAAGCATATTGATATTGCAATTAGCTACCAAAAAAGTAGAGATGGTCTGCATCTACTCGTGGACTCTACTGGCTTGAAATTTCTAGGTGGAGGTGAATGGAAATGCAAGAAACATGGATCTGAATATCGTCGCCAATCGCGTAAGCTCCATATTGCTATAGAAGCTGAAACCCTTCAAATACGTACAGTACAACTCACGACAAATAATGTCAGCGATTCACAAGTGCTCGAAGATTTACTTTCTCAAGTTCCCTTGGATGAACGAATTGATTCAGTTTATACAGATGGTGCTTATGACACAAAGCACTGCCGACAAGTCATTTTAAATCGTGATGCACATGCGGTCATTCCACCCAGGAAGAATACAAAGCCTCGGAAAGATTAGCAAGTCAGGTCTATAGAGCGAAATGAGTTATTGAAAACAGTCAAACTGCTAGGAAGGTCACTTTGGAAAAAGTGGTCTGGTTATCACCGTCGAAGTTTGGTGGAAACCAAGATGCATTGCATCAAATTATTAGGCGATAAATTAACAGCAAGGAGTTTTCCTAGTCAGGTGAATGAGATTCATGCACGCGTAGCCCTTTTGAACAAATTCACAGAATTGGGGCGCCCTCACACCCAAGTTGTCACTTGAATTTGGCTCAATTAGGATCGCTTCTATCTTTCAAACCTTTATGCAACAAAGCCCTATAAAAATATGACATAAACTGATATTAAGCTTATTTTACATCTTATAGTAAAAAGTGTAGCAACTTGCTACACAGTCATATAACGTCTTTTCCAAAGATTTCATTCAATCGTTTTCTATTTTCTTTTACAAAATTTGGATTATTTTTTAATTTATATTTCATTTCTTTCTTAAATTCACTCATTGAACTGCCAGCTACAGCAAAATCCATTTGGAACATAATATCATTAACTATCACATTTGCTTGAGATTCAGTTAAGCACCCTTCTGTCTTAAACCACTTACTAAACTGTTTATAATTTGGGTCGTTTGCATAGATGTACCAAGACCTTACAGTCATATCGAACTTCGCACCTAATTCTTTAACAAGCGCGTTATCATCAAAATTGACATCTAAATAGATTTGAGTCTTATCATTAGTATTAGATACAACAACTTCAGTGGCATGCCTATTAAGAATTTTAAATCGAACTCCGACAATAGGTCGACCTTTCTTGATGGTATCGTACTCTAATTGAAGACTAGTCCTTTCATTAATTTCTTCAATAATCTTGTCTAAAACGTATCGTCTAAAATCAACCCAACGATCGTATTTTTTCTCCCCAATATCAATTAATGCTTTGATATTCTCAAGTGAAAGTTCAACCTCATAAGAATCTTGATTAGCATACTTAAATTCATTTTTGATAAAGTATGAATACAAACTCATACTGGTTACAGAGTCCAAAGCAAATAAATCTTTCAATTGATAGGTCGTAAAATTTCCATTTGCTAAACGAGTAAAATACGGAAGTACTTCACTGGTGAAACGTATCTGCAAAGCATTTTTAGCATCATCTTCCCAACGGAGTTCACGAATAATTGGTACTACTGAGTGTACTTTTTTAACTTTACGCTTATTATCATCCACGGGCTCTTCAATTACAAAATGAGCTACTCGTGATGATAATTCTTTATAAATACGATCAATAGCAACATTAATGGAATTCTTTTTATCTAATCCTAATAATTCGCCTAAATCATCTTTATGCAAATAAATATAAGTTTGCTCTGTAATTTCACGATCTTGATTATTCTTCTCACCATAATTCGCAACAGCCATTGCATAAAGAAGAGCTTTATACTCATTAGATGATAATTCAATTGGTCTAATCAGACGGTTACTAGTGCTGACTACTCCATTATGTCGAATGTTACCAATACAATAAGGTAGATGTTCTAATTCTTCTGGTTCGTTGTGATTGCTCATAAGTGGAAAGATTAAAATATTTTCTACATGTTATACACAAAAGTGGAAGAAGATGCAAACCGCTCACTATTTTCTCATACTTACATTAAATTAACTCAGTTTATGCCCATCAAACACCTTAAGAGTGGAAGAAGTGTCACTATTAAAGTGCAATTTTGGTACTATTCAGCCTTATGGTGGAATAAATATAAAAATAAACACTTTTAAGTGACAGTTCTTCCACCTTTGATAATTCATCTGTGTCGCTCAAGCAATCAATTTGAAAGTAGGAATAGCCTACAGCACCACTAAAGTGGAATTACTCAACACATATTCCACCATTAAAGTGACAAGCCTTCCACCATTCCGGTATTCTTGACTATCAAACATCATGTTATCAATTAAATTTTATACAAATATTTTATCCACAGAATAAAAAACATCTAATGACAAGTCTTCCACCTTTATTTCAATAAAAACAAACTTATCAACATCACAAGCAGTTGAATCGTATTGTTTTAAATTAAAAAATACACATTAAAATAAATCACAATGACAAGTCTTCCACCATAGTGACAAACCTTCCACTTATCAGTGACAAACCTTCCACTTATTAGTGACAAACCTTCCACTTATCGGTGACAGGCCTTCCACTTATTAGTGACAAACCTTCCACTTTAAAAAATCTATCTAATTGTTTTTTAAAAAATAAAACTTGTCTAATTATAATTAACTAATTAATACTAATTAATACTAATTAAAATTAGCTAGCTATATTTTTTAAAAAAGTTAAGAAATGTTTTTCCCACATCTTTTGAATTCAAAAGATAAAAATATGACAAAGGAACTGTAGCAAGTTGCTACAAATATCTTTATATTAAATGAAATCAAAGTAAATTCCTTAAGACAAATATGTCAACTAAAATCATTGCTGTAGCTAATCATAAAGGTGGTTGCGGGAAAACAACTACTGTAGTACATCTTGCTTCAGAACTTGCTGAATTAGGAAATAAGGTCTTAGTAATTGATCTGGATCCACAAGCAAATGCAAGTTTACATATAGGATTAAGACACCCTAGCGAAGTTGAAACTACATCAGCTGAATTACTTATTGGTGATATAAGTCTATTATCGGAAGCATTAGAAGAAGAAACAAAATTTAAAAATGTTTCTTTAATATATGGCTCATTAACTCTTGGTAAAACTGAAGATCAATTGAAAGATGATGCACCAAGACCATCCGAGGAACTTTCAAATAAATTGGAAATTCTAGAAGGATTATATGACTACATTCTTATTGATTGCCCTCCTAGCTTAAAATTACTAACCAGCAATGCTTTAGCCGCTTCGACACATGTTATTGTTCCAATTGAATCTGGTTCACAATACGGTCTCTATGGTGTTACTGATTTAATTAATCATTTAAGTAAAATTAGAAGAGTTAACCCTGAATTAGAACTCTTAGGTGCTTTATTAATTAAACATGATGAGCGTCAGAATGTATGTAAATTAATAAAAGATGAAGCATTTAATCAAGTTGGAGAATTATTGCATACCACAATTCCAATGAGCACTAAGGTTAATCAAGCTGCAATTTTGCAACAACCTTTATTATCTGTTGATAAAAACTCAAAAGTTCGAAAAGCTTTTGAAACTTTAGCACAAGAAATTGTTCAGCGTGTCGGATAATATAATTCTGGAAATACTATGGTAAGTAATAAAGAGCTATTGGCTAAACGTCTTCAGCAAAATACTCAAAAGCATCAACATGCCCAAAAGGAGCATATTAACGATGTCAAAGAGCTAAGACGTAATGTACAAATTACAGATATTCAGGCTAGCCCTAACCAGCCTCGAAAACTCTTTAATCAACAAGATATTGAAGATTTAGCAGCATCAATTGAAGAAATTGGGCTATTACAACCAATTGCAGTTCGTAGAATAAATGATAAATATGAGTTGATTGCTGGTGAAAAGAGGTGGATCAGGAAATTTGAACAACACTTATAAGTGATATTTTGCTCCCCAAATGATGTTATAAACATCAATATATGGAGTATTTTATGGCACGTAGACCAAGAAGAAATCATTCAAATGATTTTAAAGCTAAGGTAGCACTTGCTGCGATTAAAGCAGAAAAAACACTTGCTGAATTGAGTGCTGAATTTGATGTTCATCAAAACCAAATTATCGACTGGAAAAATCAACTGATTTCAGCTTCCTCGCAAGCTTTCGATCAATCAAAAGCTCCAACAGAACCACCCATCGATCTAAAAAAACTACATGCAAAAATCGGTGAGCAGGCATTAGAAATTGATTTTTTAGAAGGTGTGTTGAAGAAACTGGGCCGCTTCAACCACAAAAGTTAATCGATGACTCACTTCAGATTTCAGTATCTAAGCAAGCTCAGCTGCTGAAAGTCTCCCGTGGTTGTTATTACTATCGCCCAAAACCTGTGAGTGCATCAGATCTGAAGCTGATGCGGTGTATGGATGAGTTACATATGCAATACCCTTTTGCAGGTAGCCGTATGATGCGTGATTTGTTGAATCGTCAAGGACATCATATAGGACGACGTCATACACGTACTTTAATGAAGAAAATGGGCATTAATGCGTTATATTGCAAACCAAATTTAAGCCAGGCTAATCAAGCTCACCGCAAATATCCATATCTGCTCAAAGGATTGGCTATTCAGCGCAGTAATCAAGTGTGGTCTACGGATATAACGTATATCCCTATGGCAAAAGGCTTTGTTTATTTATGTGCTGTGATTGATTGGCATAGCCGCAAGGTACTTGCGCATAGAGTATCGATTAGTATGGAGGTTACATTTTGCATAGAAACATTAAATGAAGCTATTGAAAAATATGGTCGACCTGAAATATTTAATACAGACCAAGGCAGTCAGTTTACCAGTGATGCATTTATTGATGTATTGAAATCAAATGACATCCAAATCAGCATGGATGGTAAAGGTCGATGGGTTGATAATGTGATGGTTGAACGATTATGGCGGAGCGTTAAATATGAAGAGGTGTATCTCAAAGCCTACAGCAATGTTTTGGATGCGAAGAAGCAATTAAACGCATATTTTGAATTTTATAATTTGAAACGACCTCATTCGAGTCTGGACAAAATGACTCCAGATGAGTTTTACTATGACCAGCTACCACAACAAAATAAGGTAGCTTAACTAGAGCAGAGTATCACTTATAAATAAGCTTTTAGTTGTTCAAACATGTGGGACCACCTCTGAAAGACGATTGAAAGCCCACCAATTTCTCAATAAGAACACTATTGAAGTAATCATTATTGATGCATCGGATGAAGAAGTTGCTTTATTAACATTAGCTGAAAATTTAAAGCGAGAAGATCTGACAGATTATGAAATATATGTTGGATTAACTTCTTTGGATGAAAAATTAAAAAAAAATAAGCAGAAGTTAGCAAAGTCATTAGGTATGAATCGTGAAGATATGTATAAATATTTATCTTTTGAAAAATTACCTGGAGAGTTGATTGAAGATTTGGAGAAACAGCCGTCATTATTAGCACGGACCGCTGCTACAGCAGTGAAAAAGTTTCTATCAGATCATGATGAAAACCATGAAAATGCTAAAGAAGCATTATTCGAAGCATGGTCAAAATTGCTTAAAAAAGAAGTTGAACAGACAAAACTGGCATCACTAGCTGAAAAAATCTTTAAGTCAAGAGAAACGAAAGAAGTAATTCAAACTTCAATTGTACATAAAATTGAATATGATGGGAAAGTTGCTGGTAATATCAAATTTGACCATAATACATTAAAGGTATCTTTAAAAATGGGCCAATTTGATGATCAAAATTTACAAGAATTAAAAGCTTTCCTAAAACGAATGTTAGAAAAATAAAGTAAAAAAATAGTGTAGCAAGTTGCTACACTATTTTTTGCAATTAGGAAAATTTATATAAGTAGTCATAATAATATTTTCATAAATTTGTCATGTAAATTGAATATTTAAAGCGTATTTTTCGACCATCCTAAGATGAGTTGATGCAATGCTTTGGCATAAGAAAAAATTTAATAAAAAATTAATAAGTTTGGCATGGTGTAGTTTGGGCACAGTTATTTTGACGTGCTGTCAAAGTCCTGCTTTAGTTCAATCAACTTCTACTTCAGTACAACCATCAAAACAGCCTCAACGTGTGGTTTTTTTCTTGGAAGATGCAATGGGTATCACGACACTAACAGCTGCACGAATTTACGCTGTTGGTGAAGATGGCCAACTGCCAATAGATCAACTGCCAGAGTCAGCATTTGTTCGTACTTTCTCAGAAGGTGCACAGGTTACAGATAGCGCACCATCGCTGGGTGCCTATATGACAGGTGTAAAAATGAAAAATGAAGTGATATCCATGCAGACTGGAACAATTGCAGTAGAACCAAATCAGGCCGGAAATCATCAATGTGGAACCAATCCTCAGAACCAAAATAAGCAAGACACCCAAACTTTACTCGAATTGGCCAAAGCACGAGGTTGGGGTACAGGGGTAGTCACAACAACTCGCATTACGCATGCTACACCAGCATCGACTTATGCTCATATTTGTCATCGTGATGCTGAAAATGACATAGCATCCCAATTAGTACCAAGTTCGCAAGGTGATATCTATCAGCGTTATAACGTCAAATTAAAAGATGGGGTTGATGTGATTCTAGGCGGGGGTAAGCGTCAATTTCTGCCGAAAGATCAAGGGGGAGAACGGATAGACCAACGGAATTTGATCGCAGAAATGCAACAAGCAGGCTATCGAATGATCTATGATCAAACTCAACTCTCCCAGATGAAGTTAGGAAAGATAACACTAAATATAAAAAAATGGAAAAATAATTTACTAAGTTATTGTTTTTAATCTGATGTTTGTTTTATATGGGAATGATAATAACTTCTGATTACTAGTTTTTACCTTAAATATAACGATTGAAAGATTCATTTAAAGGCTATGAATACATGAGTTTTACAGTTTGGCTAGGTCAGCATGAGTACTTTTCGCAAGATTTAAGATCGACCATGAACGTGATTTAAGTTATAGGGGATTGATGAAATAGTTTTTATGAATTTCTGGCTTTCTGGGCTGATTTTATCAAATTCATGTCTATACAAAATTGCGACATATTTCTCGTGCTTGTAGTTATCCAGAGTTTGGTCTGCATCTATCCATAGTGCAGACCTTTTTTTGGTGATAGTTTTTTCTTAGCGATTTTCGATCTGGATGTAGTGATTTCACGTTTGCAGAACGTATCTTGGCGGTGATCCATCTAATATTCGTGATTATAAAGCGAGCTAATTCACAGGTTCTACAGATTATGTAGCGACTAACTATAAGTTGATGGTTGGCGCTTAGTTTATATTTACGCTTAGGTTTCAGTTAAAAAATCAATATTTTGTTGAATTCGTGATTGAATCATCTCTAGGGTAGATTCTCGAATTTGATGAGGATACAGGCGTTGCGCAATTTGACTAAATTGAAGTGCAATTTCACGCATGGCCAAGATGATCTCATCGACTTCTAGAGTAGTCAGATTCGCTTCTGAAGTACCGAGTTTATGTATGTCATTTCGAGAAATATTGAGCGCTTCTTCCACAATGTCCATTTGATCATAACCACCTAGACCTTCACAGAAGGTCACGTCATAGGCTGGAGCCAATTTCCATTGACCATTTTTTGCCATGAGAAAAGAAAAATGCTTGGTATGGTCATCCCGATTATTGAAAAGTACATTAAACACAGCACGTTTAAAAGTATGCAGCCTTTCTCGCACATCTTGCGTACACATCAAGGTTGCCCGAAGAAAATTGCGGTAGTCTAGGCTACCTGGAACTTTATAGTCTGCTCCGGTATATGCAGCCAAACTCTGCATTGGAATCCGCATGCCATTTTGACGGTCGAATCGTTTAGCAGCAAAAGCCATTAAACCATTGGGCAAATTAAAAAAATGGGTGTCTGGAGTCTCGATTGCACAAAGTCGCAAACATTCTGCATAGACGGCTTCAATGGCGCAGACTTCAGGATGCTCTTGCTGAGCAGGAAACTTAATCAGCCAGGCTTCATTTTGATCAGAAGCTTGCGTCGAAAACTCAAAATTGACAGGATCTCGGTAAACCAATGCTTTGGATCTGGCACCTTGGGGGAGCCACCCATGACCAGCAAATGTTGTAAAAATTCGCCACCTTCTCCTTTGAGGACTTCTTGGACTGCGGCAGGGGAATATTCTCTGAAGTTTGCATATCTGCGACACAGGGTTCAAAGGAGAGAGCACCCGTTGCATGGGTGCTAATATAAGTTAGACGTTCCAAAGGGCCGATTCGTGCCGGATGCAGTCCAATTTTTCGAAAATATCGATCCATTAATAACATGCCCCAACCATCCGGCAAAGCATCATAGACTGGACCAGGTAATCCCATTTGATAAGTAGGAAAACCCTGTCTCAGTGGTAGACCTTTTAAAGGGAGTAAATAAGAAGAGAGCTGAACACCTCGCTGTATTGCTTCTGGACTATATTCAAAAGCAATAGTGGGTCTACCTGTGGTGGCTGTTGAACTAATCAGCGTTCCCCATAACCATGATTCGCCCCAACCGTTGTAATAAACATTAAGACTGTTGAGCATTATCCCTTCCTCTTAATACGCTGGCGCTTACTTTGACTTTCATAGCGTAGAATGTCTTTTACACTGTTAAGCTGAGGTTGAAACAGCTCCTGAAGTTCGTTTAATCGACCCAAGACCATTGCAATACGGACTAAATTTTCAACAGATACATTTCGTCCCGCTTCAAGATTCGAAACCGTATTCACGCCGACACCAGCGCGTGCTGCAACCTCAGCTTGAGACATCTCCAAAAAGAGTCGTTGCTTACGTAAACGCTCACCTAAAAGCGTCACGACTTCTTCGGGTTTAGTGAAATATAAATCCATTAAATTGGGTCTTAAACTTTAATAATTTAATTAAACCACAAAATAATGGAATTAATTTATAGCTATAGTGTGGTTGAGGAGGGCTTTGTTGCACAGCACTTCGGAAGGTAGGTATGGTCCTTGGGTATCGGTTACAGAAATTCATCAGGATGTACTTTGACTGATTGTTGATAAGGAAATCTCAGTATTTTCATTTTTCCTTTTTGGTCACATTACTTAGAAAGGGTTCTTCGAAAAGTAGTTCATATTTTAAAAATCTTATAAATATTGAGGATATTTTCTTAAATGCTTTCAACATAGCATGCGGCGATATGTAACTCGTACGGGCTTAATCTGCCTTTTAGTGTAAATTTTTTGGGCGTGAGAGGGGCAGAGGTGTGAGGGCAAGCAATTTATATCGTGGATACTTCTAAATCATTTATGTAATAGAATGAGCTAAGCATGGATTTAGGGTAATAACACTAAATCTAAAAAAATTGGAAGAATAATTTGTTAAATTATTGTTTTTATGTGGTTGTTAGTGAAGTTATGAATAATAATAAATTTTTTCTTGATGAGTTTTATCTAAAAAATTGATCGGATAATTTCTTTAAATGTCATGTATCCATAAATTTGACAGTTTGAAGATATCGGTATATGCATTTTTCACAAGGTTAAAGATCGACCATAAATGTGATAAACGGTAGGGGATCATTGAAAAATGAATGGATTTAAACACTACATGTATGCACGAAAAAATATCGCTGCGGTTCTGCTGACAGGCTGTATTGAGTATTGAATGCAAATGATGTAGTGATTGTCTACATGCTATAAGACCAGCATGATGAAGAATGAAATGTAGTTGCCAATATCTAAACTGGCTTGAAAAGTATAGCGTTGTTATTTGGAGAAGTGAGGTGAGCCATCCTTCTCTTATTCACTTAAGATGATACTTACTCAACTGATCTCCACTCATGGGCTGGTTCCAATTAGACGGATAATAACTTCCATCCCCTATTTTTTCTTACCACATTTCTTGCATTTAATCCCTTCTTTGGAGATGTGATTCAGCATCACCGTTGCCAATTGAATCAAATCAATGGCATTGTTCGTTGGTTCAAGAAAAGCAGAAGAGGCTGCTTTATTGCAAAAGAGAACATTCGGATCAAATGGATTGGATTACACAAAAGCCATAATACAGCCATAGATCAATTCAATTGCATGTAATCTGTAACATCCATTCAGGTCATCAGACGTTGATTAATCACTAAACACCATAAATTTATGTATAGGCGAACTTTTTTGAGACATATGTTGATAAAAATGCGGCAAGTTACATTGCTTAAAAGTCTATCTAAGTTAACGATCTATTCAATTCTGGATAAGTAATCTGCATATTACGATCCTAAATTACCCGAAGGGTATTAAGATTTTTAAGAATCGTGTTTGTTGGTTTATTTGGGAAATTAATCAGTGGATTGAAGCAAAGATGATGGCTCATTAAGGATTGTGGGCTCTGACTACTTAAATTTTAGGTATTTTGAATAAAGCATATTTCAAAAATCTGAATTAATGGATTTAAATTACCATAAAAACCTTCAATATTGGCTTGAATCCATTGTTGTTGAGAGTCAATGCGAGACCAATCAATACCATAACCACAATGAGCAATCAGATGCTCAAATAAAATCCGTTGTGTACGTCCATTACCTTCACGGAATGGGTGTATGACATTAAGCTCACAATACAAGTCGGCAAGTTGAGGAATTAGTTATTGTGGTACTAAGCCTTGAAAGTACTTTTTTTCTTGAAGTGATTTAAGTAATTTATTGGTTTCAATTTCAATACGGGAAAAAATTACAAAAACGGGTGTCACCTTTGGAAATACGATTTGTCTTAACTTTCCTGCCCAGTCGTATAAGTCGCCAAAGAGCTGCGCATGAATTGATTTTTTAAGTATTGTAAGTCGTAAGGTGGTTCAGCATATTCAATTAAGTTACTTGCCAATCCAGACAGTTCTAGTTCAGCTTGTTCTAAAATTTGTTCATCACGAATATTGAGTTTGTTCTTTAGGATATTTGTGCCAGGGTAACAATACAGGCTGTCACCCATTTCCCCATACATGTACCTGACTAACGTTTCGGGTTGCGAATACTTCTTATATTTTTGCAAGATTTCAGCTTTACTTTGTTGAGTTGTTTGAGCTGTCGTTGTAATGCCTTCAAGCTTTAGGCTGGCTTGATAGTTTTGCACACGTGTCGCTTGAATATATTTTTTTCTGTTCAGTGGTTCTGAGCATTTCGAAACTCCATTGATGCTACACGTGAAGTAAGTATAGCAGAGAATCTTTTTGATCAATGCTGCATACAAAGCATTTCAAAATGTAATACAACGGTATTGTTTCATGTAATAACAGAAAACTAAAAAAAAGTGGAAGAATTTTTAAAATTTAGACGACCCATAATAAGTAAACCATATGTATTTGTTGATAATTGTAATTTTGAGAAAATTTAGTTGATAAATTAAATGAATTTTAATATACAAAGATATGCTCATTTTTTATATCGATAAAAATGTTAAAATTTGACTATTTAGTAAAAAATATAGAGATATTTATGGGGCAATTTATCATGCCCTTTTGCTTTGAGCGACAAAATGTTCAATTTAAGATAGTAAAAATTAACTCAGAACTACTGAAAATCAAAAAGATTAAACAGAGCCAGAAAGTAGTAGTACAAGCAAAGTTCAAAATAATCTATGTGAAAATTTGGCAAAAAATATTGCTATTAATGCAAACGGAGCCATGCTTACGTGTACATTCTAATTATGTTGCAATCTTACAGTTGATACATAATCTTGATGATTTTATCGAAAAATCACAGCAACACTTGTGCTTTGAGAGAAAAGCTCAGAAAGAGCTGGATGCTAAATTTTTTGCTAGATTTTTTAAGCTGACAAAGAGTTCAATAAAAGATCAACTTTTACCAAATTGTTCAGATCGTAATGAATTTAACCAATGCAATTTGATAAAAAATTAAGCGAAAGCGAATATGCCAAAGATTGAAACAGAAGAGCAATTCTTAGATTTAGCAGAAAAATTCCAAAAAGATTATTGTTTATTACGCAATCATGTTGTGAATACACAATTTGTCGATCTATCAGATGATTTACGTGAAAAAGCCCATGCTCTATATAAGGAAGCACAACAGATATATGGCTATATATCTAGTTCTAGACAATTAGGTAAATATTATTATCTAGCTTCTTTAAGTTATTTTGCATGCCCGACTACTAGTAATACTCAAGAGCTGTCGTCTGAACGTTATTTGATTCTACAAGCGAGTTTTTTAACATATCGGCAGTATCAAGAATTTGCAAAAATTGATAAAGCTGAGAATAAGCAAAAACATGTTTGTGATCTCTTTCGCTATGTATCACGATATGTTCTGGATTCTAATCATGCTGAATTATTTCAAGAATGCAGTGAGCTACTAAATCGCTATGTCATGTACGAACGTAACTTGAAAAAGGAGGATCGTAATCAACTTTTTAATATTAAAGATTTCAAACAAGTACAAGCCATAGAGTATTTATCGGCTCTATTAATAATTTTTAAAAGACTTGATGATCGTCGTGTTGTTCATCGTCAGCGTAAGTCAAAAAAAAGTAAAGTTTTGCAATGGCCGACGAAAAATGAACTCAAAAAATTTCGTGAAATTAAAACGGGTAAGCAAGTAGATATTGGACATAACGCAAAGATCAGTATTTATGATGCCGCTCTTCACAAAGATGAAGAGGGTGAAGTTGATCTATTAGATCCTGAAATGGAGTTTTATTCAGAAGATGAAAAGTCTAAAAATTTAAATTATATACTCAGCGATAATGCGACGCATCTAATGCGGCATCGCCAGCGCCGTCATGCTCCTTTTGTTACAAATCCACATTATTTGGCGCCAGATATACTGAAGCAAATTGTTTATGTGTTGAGAACCGAGTTATCCGGGCACTGGAGGGATGCTGCAATCGCTGCAGCATGTTTATTGTCACTTTTGACTGGATTATCTCCCATAGCACTGATGGATTTTAACAAGCTCATACAAGATGGTGTTTTGATCCAGAATGGTTCAAGAAAACGACGGGAATATTTACTTAATTTAAATTTGAAAGTTACCGAGCAGAAAATTAAGAGTTTAAAGCCTGTGCGTTGGAATGAAGAGATGACTCACCAACTACATCTACCTGCGGCATGGTTTGACTACATAGAACAAGCATCGAATCCAAAGATCTCTTCAGGAGATATTAATTCCGAACTTAAGAAGTGGTTTGCTAATCAGTTTGTGGGTACTATCACCGTTGAAAAACTTCAGGCCCAATTATATTTTCATATATATTATGAAACCTATAATGAATATCTTACTCATGTGATTGCGAGGCGGGATATCAAGCATGATGTGCCAGGTATTTATTACGGAGGACTTCCCAAAGCTCAGCTTGATAGCAGCTATTTAGCTTTTTTAGAATCAGCACTTACACCACATTCTAAGGAACTTACAGAAGACACGGCTGAACTCAAAATATTACAACAACAATTCAAAGTGCAATCTGCATCTAAAGGGAGGGTAGGGAGTCAACTGGCACTTGACCCCAGTTTTGTGAAAGAGCAATTTGCTTTTTTACATAGACATTGCAAAGAAAATATTCAAAAAGATCAACATATCATTAATCAATTGAATGCATACGCGTGTTGGATGTGGCATGTTAGCTTGCTAAGCATGGCCAGACGGCCTAATAAAAATCTGTTGGGGAATTTGGAAGATTATTGTTTTGAGCTTAAAATTCTATATGTAAACGATAAAAAGAATAGCAAGGCAAGAAAGGATGGACGATTTATCCCGCTATCCGATTTCTTCTTAAAAGCACTGCAAAATTACACTGTATTTTTAAAACAAATAATTGAACTGTATAGCCCACTTTTAAAACAAGTATTTGCAAAGAAAAAAATTGCGCTCAATGACTTATTCGGAAAGGTCATTGATAGTAAAGATATCTTGCCGATAACTGTCAAAGAGTGGCATAGCAGGAAAGTTAAGTTAATCCCTTTATCTCGAAACTGGGTAAATTTATATATGGAAGGAATCTTTCCAAAGAATATGTATTCGAATTGGTTACGTCATTTTGATATGAATTTTTTGATGTATGCAGAAGAAAAAGAAGAAAAAGAAGAAAAAAAAACTGCTTTAGCATTCCATTTAATTCAGGCTCTTTATGGTCATGACCAACGTGACCGAGAGGCTTTTCATCCGTATTCTTCACTTATTCCAAATGTCTATGTACAGCAAGCCCGCCAGCAATTGCAAGATAATGTCAGATCTTTATCGATTAAACACTTAGAGCGAAAATAGTTGTATGCAAAAAATCAAAGAACTAATAAAACCACAACTAGACGATCTATTTGTTGATATTCAGAAATTGGTGAAAAAGTCGCAAGAAAGACAGCCTTCTTCACCTGAAGTATTGACGCAAGACATGCAGCAAAAACTTGATCAGCAGATCGCCGAAAAATGGCATGACATTAAAGATAGTGTTGATTGTTTGAGTCAAAAATTGAGCCGAGATGAACAATCTAAACTGATGCAATTTACTGAAGATGAATTTAATAAAAGAAGAAGGCAATTCAACCAGAATGTAGATAAAAAATCATACAGAATTAGGCTAAATCCACATACTAAACGGATCGTACTGCCTAGAAAAATTGAGAGTACAGAGTCACGGTTAGAACAGGGGCATCTACATATCCATGTACTTAAGGAATTAAGGCAGTATTGGCAAGATTCATTTGAATATTGGAATGAACCAAAGTACTTATGGGGAAATTTATGCTTAAGTTTTATATATATTTCAGGCTGTGCAGATGAACAGCATTTGATTGCTATTCAGAAGCAATTGCAGGAGGCCATTGAGCTTGGTACAGATCTGAATTGTTTTCGGTTATACCATTCGGACTACAAAAAAATCACTAATCCATTGTTACTACATTATCGTGTTGAAAACTCTCAATATGGCAACGATGTAGAACAGGGAAAGTTGTACCAATGGAAACATGTTTTTTTTAACCCATATGCGCAGTTCATTTTGCAATATTTAAAAAAGTTGAAAGCTACTCAGAAAGAATTTTGTCTGCAACATTCAGTTGAAGATTGTATTTTAGAAAGCTTGAGTAAGATAGGCAGGAAAAAAAGTCTTGGGGATCTGCAATATCAAATTAAACGCCGTGGATTTCGTGCATTTAATGATGTGCAAATGGTACTCGAATTTAATCCAAACCTCAGCATAGATATATTTTTGAGTAATGTGCTTCAGCAAGAGATTAATACTGTTGCTTTAAGGCCATCCGAATTTAGATTGCTGTGGAATAATGATTACAATCAAGTCACAGAACCAGATAATCGCCCTATTCATTTTGAACAAGAGCAGTTACTTCCTGAAGTTCCGACTGTTCAAAGCAAATTACAAACGATTCCGTATGAGTTGATGTTGTTTGGTCAAAAGAAACGTAAAGGTCAAAAAGTTGAGCGTTTAGATAAAAAGAGGAATAAAGAAGAACGCACGCTACGTTTTTGGCAAGAAACTAGAAGGGTGTTAGAGGAGAAGATAGTTGATGCTAATACAGAGGAAAAGTCTTTAATTGATGCTCAACTACGCTTAATTCACTGGTTAATGCATTTAAAAAAACGAGGGCTTCAATTATCAACTATTGAAAGCTACTTAGGATCGTTTGGCAAAGAATTTATATTTGAGATTTGGCTCAATAAATTAGATTTAAAGCAACAATCCATAGATGACTATGAGGATTTATATCGGCAGCTATTGAAATACAGCAGTGAACGTGATGAAAAAGCAGTTCAACGAGATTCGGTGAAAGGAAAAACCTCTCGTAAGATGCACCAAAGCGCAGAATACCGTTTTGGTCGCCTAAAAGATTTTCATCAATTCTGTATAGAGAATTATGATGCTCCAGGGGTATTGGTGCTACAGAATTCAAGTTTTAAGCATTTACAAATTTGCAATGCACGGCTAGTGAGTCCTTTGCTATTTGGCAAATTATTGGAAAAACTAGAAAATTTAAGTCAAGAGCCAACGGCATCAGAGTGGGTCGATCATCTGAGTTGTTTAAAGCTGATGTATTTACTAAGTTATAGAACTGGACTTCGATTAAATGAAGTTCGTTGTCTTAAAATACAAGATATTATTTGCCCAGAGCTACTTTATAAAGAAAAAGAAAATACAGTTTTTAATAATATCACGCTTCATATCCAAGACAATTCATATCGCCGTCTGAAAACGCGAAGTGCGAATCGTCAAATACCATTGAAAATTGCATTGTCAGAACATGAGTTTTTAGTAGTACAACATTACATACAACATCGTTATGAGCAATATTTGGTTAATCAGCAGGATGATCTACTTTTTAGTGTGAATCATCGTGTATTAACTGATCAATGTATCAGCAAAATTACAGTAGATTTGTTTAGTCAAATATTAGGTATGCATCATGGCTTTAGTTTTCATACATTACGCCACAGTGCTGCTAACTATCTAGCAATAACTTTGCTCGGTTCAAAAGAAATGATCAAGACCTACACAGATTGTCCTTGGGTAAAAGCAAAAAAGATGAGGGATTTATTGTTTGGTATGAAAGCACGTGCTCAAGAAGAGATTATTCAACATAAATGGCAGGTGCTCGCCTCTTGGATGGGGCATAGCAGTATTGAGCAAACGGCTTCAAATTACCTTCATGTTTTGGATTTATTAGCAGTCGATCGAATTTATAATTCGCCGTGTATCATTTCAAAAAAAGTATTAGAACAGTGTTTTAGTCCAGTGAAGTCAAGTACAGACTACATAAACCTAAATCGTTATACTCAGCAGCAGAAATGGTTTAATTCTTATCAGCAAACACAGCCAGTTACGATGGCTGGCCGACAAGAAAAGAAGTTTAGTATAGAGAAGAGTACTCTGACACCTTTTCAACGTTTGATAAGTTTTAGAGAAGGTCGTTTAAGCGAAGATACCCAAGCTCAAGAATGGATGCAACGATGTCAATGGATGAGCACTAAATGGATGGATCGCCAAAAATTTAATTTAAAAACGAATTATGTTTATAGTAAGAATTTAGAAGAGAGTTGGTTTGATGAACTTTACGAAAAGGCTAAAAAACTGACTCGTCCAGATGAAATAATTCCTCTCCTTGATTTTCATTATAAAGATGATAGGCAGCAAGATGCACTGAAAGAAAAGAACATGGTTAAGGCGCTTAAAATATTATTATTATTTGGAAAACTGCGTAAGAATTTTCTACATTTTCAATGCCGAATGAAAGGTGATGAGCAACAAATTGTTAATTTTATTACTGGTATAGAGCCAATGTTAGGAGATCATCTGTATTTAGAAAAACAAAACTACCCAGTTAATTTGGATGCTCCTGAGCGAACCGTTAAATTTAGTTTTCAAAGAGTTGTCGGCTCTAACAAAAAAAATGTTACTCCGCTGGTTATATTTAATTTAATGTTAAAAATGATGCAAAAAGATGAACTCTGGTTGAAATAGCCTAAGCAAACTAAAAGGGGAATTGTTTAAAAATCTCTCTGGTTATAAGTAAACTGTCTTTATGAAAAGCATCATACTAACTTTGATTCATAATAAAGGGAATTTAAAAGCTTTAGCATCACAATTTGGTCACTGGATTTTAGACAATAGTGTAAAGATTAGCACTTTGGTAAATCGATGAGCTAAAGTGTTGTAGTCCAAACTCGATCTGACAATTACCCATTTTTTAGTGTGCCCGTCAGGTTAAATTTGAACTGAATTTTTCTCAGCCCAAATTCATTTCCAATCAAGTTATGTTTCAAGTGGCGTGCGAACACTGCACAATTTAATTCACGGTGCCTAAGACAGGTATCAACTTCGGACCAGCCATTCTAGCTTTGCTAATGATTTCCACCAGCTCATCATAAGTCAGTTCAAACTTATCCTCACTATCAAATACATAGACCATATTCTTGCCTTCATGTTCAGGTGGAGTAGGTGGTACAAATCGTTTCGGGATAAGAATTTGTGCGAGTTGTTCGTCAGTTAATTTAAATAAGTGCATGTTTTTATCCTACTCTTGGTAAGTCAGACCATTTGGTTAAATACGAAGGTGATCTAAGGTTTTGATTCATGTGCCATGTGGCTTCTTTATTGTTGGCAATGCCTAGCGTGACGAGATTCTTCCCAAACCGTTCACTGATGGCTTCGATGGCATCTGAAAGCCTTTCTCGCTCTTGCTTATGTGAATAGTCCGTGAATAGATCGGGCACAAACTTGGATTGATCTGTAATTTCGAGCAGCACGATTCCCGCCTTTTTATACTTAAAGCCTTTCTTAAATATCTGATCGATGCCTTTCATCGCGGCCTTGGT
This sequence comes from Acinetobacter sp. XH1741, assembly GCF_041021895.1. Taxonomy (NCBI): domain Bacteria; kingdom Pseudomonadati; phylum Pseudomonadota; class Gammaproteobacteria; order Moraxellales; family Moraxellaceae; genus Acinetobacter; species Acinetobacter chenhuanii. The sequence goes on along the minus strand of NZ_CP157429.1, from coordinate 70,707 downwards.
GATGAGCAGTAGATCATCCGTATGCTCATGCATTTGAACGACGATGTAAGGCGAGTAGCGCTCTGTCTTATCAAAGCGACTGGTTTGGATATACACGCCGATCATCTTGCAGATTGAGCCATCTTCCCGCATTCGTTTCACGGCTCTGGCCACATAAAGCCGAACCGAAGCTTTAATGTCATCCATTTCATACACTGGGTTGCCATATGAACGGCTGCTGATGATTTGCTTCTTCGCTACAGTATCATCACTAAGGTCAATACAAGAAAGGCCCTGTAGCTCAAGCACCGTCTTTTCCATCACGATACTAAACTGCTTTTTGATTTCTTTAGGATTGGCATTGATCAGATCCAGCACAGATTGAACACCCATAGTATTGAGCTTCTTACAGTTCTGTCTGCCTACGCCCCAAACCTCAGACACATCAACCTGCGCGAGTAGCGTTTCTGTAGAGCATGGGTCCATATGGGCCAGATTACAGACCCCATTGAAGAACTTGTTTTTCTTGGCGAGATGATTGGCAATCTTGGCTTCGGTTTTAGAGCGACCAATTCCAATACAGCAGGGTAGGCCTAACCAACGCCAAGCCTTAGCCCTCATGTCTTGAGCATATACAGTCAGGTCAAATAGATGCTCGTAAGCTGTGAGCTTCAGAAAGCATTCATCAATGGAATAGACCTCTTGATCTCCTGGTGCAACATAGTCCCCAAGCAGCTCCATAAAGCGCTTGGACATTTCGCCATATAAGGAGAAATTACTGGATAGCACCTGAATGTTATGTTGTTTGATCAGCTCTTTAATTTGGAATACAGGAACACCCATCTTGATGCCTAAGTCTTTCGCTTCCTGGCTTCTGGCCACGGCACAGCCGTCATTGTTGCTGAGCACAATGGTTGGGCGATCATTCAAGGCAGGATTAAACACACGCTCACACGAGACGTAGCAATTATTCACGTCGACTAACGCGAATATTTCATTTTCACTTTGCATGGTTATTCTTCTTTTTATGAGCGGTGATAAATACGCTTTAAATTAAAAGTCACCACACCCCAGATTGATATGGTCTGACTATCATCAGGAATGATGTGATTGTAATTCGAATTTTCAGCCTTCAACCAAAGTTCTGGAAGCGGATAATCTTCATCTCCAAATATTTCTTTGATTTCAGACTTGGACATCTTATTGGTGATCATCAGCCGCTTAATGGTTGAGGCATTGTCATCAATCAGGGCAACCACGATATCGTAATGCTTGGCTTCAATACTGCGATCAATAATGATTGGATCATTAATCTCTAGGCCAGCATCGAGCATGGATTCACTGTCTACATAGGCAATAAAAGTAGAAATAGGGTTGTGAATCAGGAACTCATTCAGATCGAGTGCTTTGTCTTGCTCATCCTTGGTGCTGAAGGCCGGACCTGCAGGAATACGCTCTAAAGAGACGGGAATAGATACTTTGGATTTGGGTAGGACAGCAGTAAGCCCTAATTTTTCAACAAGCTCATTTTGAACAGCGATTTGTTCAAGCACGGTGTTGATGGTAGGACTTGGTTTACCCTCTGGACCCATGAGCTCTTGTAAAGATGACCATGCGTCGTCAGAGAAGTAAATAGGCAACTTCTTAGACATGAGATACTCCTACGCTACGAGGCGTGTTTGGAAGTAGAATTTGTTTAAATAGGATATTACTAACAGCGTTTAAAATTCAAATTTAAAAAGTTGTGGATAAACAAGGATGCTCAGAATAAGACGTTTTGTTTCTGCTCATCGCGTGGAAATGTGACGAATTCATCGGGCATTTGAAAGAAATATTCATGCGCATGTTCATGATCGGCTGTTAGCCAGTCTTTTCTGTACTGTTCTGGAATAACGATGATGGATCGCTTCTCATCCTTCGGTGCATGGAATTGTTTCATAAAAGGGTGATGGTCCGAATTGATGGTCAACATTGAAAAGGAACGTACCTTATTGCCATTAATCACTGCATCATCATAGATCCCTGCAACAGTAAAAGGCTGATCATCTTTACGCTTGATGGTGTACCAGTGTGGCTTGCCATTGATGTATTTCGGCTCATAAAATTCTTGTACTGGGACTAGGCAGAACTTGCTGTACTTCCAAGCATGTCGAAAGCTAGGCTTATCTGCTACAGACTCAGTTCTGGCGTTATAAGTATGACTGCTGAACTTCAATTCTTTCGCCCAGCTCGGTAGTAATCCAAACTTTGCAATATCAAGCTCTGATATGTGCTGAATTAGCAGGAGACTTTCACTTGGGATATGCTAGGCAGCTAACCGATAAAAGTTCTCTGCTATTTGATTTGGCGTTTTAAAATCCAAACTCTTTTGAATTCTTCGCTGATTATAAAATAACACAATGTATTCTGTAATATCTGCTTTAGCTTCATCTCTGGTTTTATAGTTGCAATGATGCACTAATTCATTCTTGAGTATGCCCCAGAAACTTTCAATCGGTGCATTATCGTAACAGTCCCCACGTTTGCTCATTGAACCTTGAAAATCACATTTTTCCAGTATCTTTCGATATTCATGGCTGCAATATTGGCTGCCTCTGTCCGAATGAATAATTAAGCCTTTCGTTGGTTTTTGATTACGAATCGCCATAGTCAGTGCATTGCAAACAAGTTGTGCGGTCATACGCTCATTTAAGCTATAGCCAACCACTTGTTTCGTGTACAGGTCTTTTACTGCTGCCAAGTATAACCAACCTTCAGCAGTCCAAATGTATGTAATATCGCTTGACCATGCAAGATTGGGCTTAGTCATTGAAAACTGTTGCTCTAGTAAATTTGCGTAGATCGCTCGATTATGATCACTCTTCGTAGTTCTTTTGAAACGCTTATGACGCTTACAATACAGCTGGTTGAGCTTTTTTATTTGACGTACAGCATACGTACTGATTTTGATACCTTGCGCTTGTAAATGCTTAGTTAATCGAATATAGCCATAGCTTTGTTTAGTTTCCTCATGAGCTATTTTGACCAAAATTGTCTGTTGATTTCGCTGAACCAATCTTTTATTCATGCCTCGTTTTAGCCAATCATAAAATCGTGACACTGAAACGTGAAGTAATCTAGCCATAAAGCTAATCGGGAATAAATATCTTTGCTGTTTCATATAGGCGTACCTTACTGACTTTCTTTCGCAAAGTACGCTGCTGCCTTTTTTAGAAATTCACGTTCCATTTCAGCTGTTTTGAGCTGTTGTTTGAGCTTTTTATTTTCTTCGAGTAAGGCATTTAGATCAGGTGAATATTGTTTAGTGCCTGCTAAGGTGCCAGTCTTTGCTTTATTATTCCAATTTGAAAGAGTTTGCATTGAAATGCCAAGTTGTCTGGCTGTTTCCGATACATTGCCTTGATTGGCTTCAATCAATTTTATTGCTTCAACTTTAAATTCTGCGGTGTAAGTCTTCTGTTTCTTGCTCATGGTAAACTCCTGATGAGTGTCTATAGTTTACCAAGTTAAAACCTCCTGTTTTCTCAGCACACATCAGGAGACTACCTGTCAGAATTAACAGGTATGGTTAGTCCCATAAAAAAAACGCCAGCAAGGGGTTGCTGGCGTATAAAATGAATCTGCATTGACATGCAGGTATTGCCTAATTTATCAGGATTGATCCATATGTTGCATATCAAAATAACGATTTACAAAAACGAAATTAAAAAGCATCTCCCTGCCCTTATGAGTCTGCTCGGCACACTTATTTTTATGGCCGCATTCTTCGCGCTATCCGTTCACTTTAACGCTGCAATTGTCAAATGTCACTAAAAACTGACCCACTATTTGCATCTAAAATTGACCCACGTAGTTGTTAAAATATTACAGTCGTGAAACTCAATTAATTGATGGCTAACTCCTCCTGATCTATTTTGGTTTGTCGTGGTTTAGTTCGCTTTGTTGCAATTCCCTTGGTACTCGATTCTTTAAAGCGCCAAGACTCATTGCCTGTTTCGACGATATGACAATGATGCGTTACCCCCGCCAAAATAGATATCCATAGTGCGATATGTAGTTGCAGAGTGCCTAACAATATTACTATCTAGGAATATTTTCATGGCCATGCCTAACGAGGCTGTAGCGAAACTCCCAGCCGAATTTTACCCATTAAAGCGGTCCAAATAACAAACATATTTCATGCTGCTATTCAAATTCCAGCTCACTAAAGCGCAACAACTTCGCTACTTTTCAAATAGCCGCGCATCACCAAAAATAAAATATTTGTACTTCGAGTTTTGCTACAACTTCAACGAGTCTGTAGTAAAAGGAATCCGTAAAGACACTTATCCACAGCACTCTCTGTATTGATTAGTAGTAGGTTAAAAGCCACGCAAACGATTTTACATAATCGCCACTTATGAGTAGTGACGTAATTTTAATGTGTCTCGACCTATTTTGAGCCTTCCAGCTGCGTTCGGCCAGAAGCGGACGCCAGGGTGTGCCTTAAAATCCTGCTAAACCCCTCCCAGCTAGCTCCGCCAATTACCGGCGCCTCACTGCATACCAATTGGAAGTCTTATAGCCAAGCGTTTGAGTGCGATTGCTAATTGCTCGCAATAAAACTGTAACATTGAGTCGTTATGCTCACCTCATTATCTGATTTCGTAATCAAAAATAAAGATTGATTACAACAACGAGGGTCTGGCAGCAATGATTCAACTTCAAAATATTACCGTCCAGTACGGACAAATGATTGCGTTGCATCCAACTTCACTCACGTTTCAACAGGGACAGTTTTCAGTGTTGCTCGGTGCCTCTGGTGCAGGCAAATCAACAATGCTCCGTTGTCTTAACCTGATGCAAAAACCCACTAACGGCAATATAAACATTACAATGTTAGGTTCATTGTTGGACAAAAAAATATTGCAAGAGCATCGTCGGCGTACTGGCATGATATTCCAGCAGCATCAATTAATTGGTCGACTTTCTGTTTTGCAAAATGTGCTAATGGGTAGACTAGGTTATCACTCGACGCTTCGTACTCTTTTTCCTCTATCGAAGGAGGATCAATCTATTGGATTACACAGCCTTGACCGCGTTGGGCTACTTCACAAAGCACTCTCACGAGTGGATGAGTTAAGTGGCGGTCAGCAACAACGCGTGGGTATAGCTCGGGCATTAGCGCAGCGACCGGCACTTGTTTTGGCAGACGAGCCTGTGGCAAGCCTTGATCCAGCAACCGCCAACAAAGTCTTGGCGCTCTTACACCAGATATGCAAAGAAGACGGCATAACCGCTGTAGTCAGCCTACATCAAGTCGATCTCGCTAAACGCTATGCTGACCGAATCGTCGGTCTGGCTCATGGCAAGGTTGTGTTCGATGCAATACCAGCGGCTCTGACACAAACGCATGTAACTGAACTCTATGAACAAAAAGCGCAATTGAATTCAAACATTCCAAATATTACTCATAACCATTGTTTAACTTAAGAACTGAGGAGAAATAACCATGAAAAAGCTATTCGCTGTACTGGCTCTAATATTGTTTAGCCTCTTAGGTAGTGTCACATATGCCGCACCTAATCCTGACCCCGGCACATTAAAAGTTGCTCTCTTGCCTGATGAAAATGCATCAACCGTCATTAAAAATAATAAGCCTCTAGAGATGTATCTTGAAAAAGCTCTGGGCAAAAAGATTGAGCTTATTGTTACCACTGACTATTCATCAATGATTGAAGCAATGCGGTTCGGTCGTATTGATCTTGCATATTTTGGGCCCTTGTCTTATGTATTGGCCAAACAGAAAAGTAAGATTGAACCATTTGCAGCAATGCAACAAAAAGGCACAACAACTTATCAGTCAGTGCTAATTGTGAATAAGGCGGCGGGCATCAACAACATCACAGATATCAAGAAAAAAGCCGTTGCCTGGGGTGACAAGGCCTCTACATCCAGCCACCTGATCCCCAAATCAATGCTTGCTGATAAAGGATTATTTGCCGGAACGGATTACAAGGAGCATTTCGTAGGCGCTCACGATGCAGTGGCGATGGCAGTTCAGAATGGACACGCGCAGGCCGGTGGTCTGAGCAAGCCCATTTTCAAATCGCTCGTTCTGAGCGGCTTGATCGATCTAAACAAAGTGAAGGTCTTAGCGGAGTCAAAACCGTTTCCTCAGTACCCATGGGCTATGCGCTCTAACTTAAAACCAGAGCTTAAAGAAAAAATTCGTGCTGCCTTCCTCGATTTGAAAGATCCGAACGTGTTGAAACCATTCAAGGCTGAAGGATTCGGGCCTGTAACAGATAAGGATTACGATGTCGTGCGTGATTTAGGTAGTTTGCTAAAGCTAGATTTTTCCAAGTTCTAATTTTTTGAGGTCTCTACAATGAATACGAACTTCGAAGCCATATTGTCAGAGCAGCGCCAAAGCTGGAATCGAGTAGTTAGGTATGTGATATTGATTTTAGCTATTGTCGTCGGATGTTGGTATTACGTTGGTCTATTTGATGGTGAGCGTTTAGGCGAAGGCGTGCCAAGTCTTGTTAGTCTCATTGGTGAGATGTTCCCTCCCAACTTTAGTGAGTGGAGAGCATGGGTCAAGCCAGTGCTCGATACCTTAGCCATGAGTATTGCTGGAACCGCCATCGCTGTGCTTTTGTCCGTGCCCTTGGGTATTTTGGCTGCACGCAATACCAGTCCACATCCAGCGGTCTATCAGGCTGCGCGTGCTCTGTTAAATGTGTTGAGATCTGTTCCTGAGCTTATTATGGGTATAGTTTTCGTGGCAGCTGTCGGCTTTGGTGCACTGCCGGGTGTGTTGGCATTAGGCCTGCACTCAATCGGCATGATCGCTAAGTTTTTTGCGGAAGCGATTGAGCATACAGATCAAGCACCAGTTGAAGCTGCGCAGGCCGCAGGTTGCAGCCCGCTACAAGTGATATTTCATGGCATTTTTCCGCAAGTATTACCGCAAATGGCCGACACCGCGATTTATCGGTGGGAATACAATTTTCGCGCCTCAACGGTGATGGGAATGGTCGGTGCCGGCGGTATAGGTTTCGAGTTGATAGGATCGCTGCGTCTTATGCAATACCAAGAAGTATCCGCGATATTGCTGGTCATTCTTGGGATGGTGACGCTAGTTGATACATTCAGTTCATTCTTGCGTCGCAAGTTCAAGTAGCTAACCCATATAAAAAATCCGGTATACACATGAGGGTCCACATGAAACAAAAAATAGTTCTTACCCACTGGGTTCATCCTGAAATTATCGATTATTTACAATCTGTTGCGGATGTCGTTCCCAACATGACCCGCGATACTATGTCGCGCGCAGAATTGCTGGAGAGAGCAAAGGATGCTGACGCACTAATGGTATTCATGCCTGACAGTATCGATGATGATTTTCTTGCGTCCTGCCCTAAATTGAAGATTGTAGGTGCAGCACTCAAAGGCTATGACAACTTTGATGTCGATGCTTGTACCCGCCGTGGTATTTGGTTCAGCATCGTGCCGGACCTTCTGACCATCCCAACGGCGGAGCTGACAATTGGATTGCTTCTTGGCCTGACTCGCCATCTGGCCGAGGGGGATCGCCGTATCCGAACTCACGGATTTAACGGGTGGAGACCGGAACTATACGGAACGGGTTTAACAGGACGCACACTCGGAATCATCGGTATGGGTGCGGTCGGGCGAGCGATTGCGAAGCGCTTATCGAGTTTTGATATGCGGGTGCTTTATTGCGATGACATCGCCTTGAATCAAGAGCAGGAAAAGGCCTGGAATGCACGACAGGTGAGTCTCGATGAATTATTAAGTAGCAGTGACTTTGTTGTACCTATGCTGCCAATGACGCCGCAAACTTTGCACTTATTGAATGCAGAAACAATTGGCACAATGCGCACAGGAAGCTACTTGATCAATGCGTGTCGTGGTTCAGTTGTCGATGAATTAGCTGTTGCCGAAGCACTTGAATCTGGAAAATTGGCGGGTTATGCGGCAGATGTTTTCGAATTGGAAGAGTGGATCCGTGTTGATAGGCCAACAGCTATTCCGCAGGAGTTACTGACCAATACAGCGCAAACATTTTTCACCCCACATTTGGGGTCTGCGGTCGACGACGTGCGTTTCGAAATCGAGAAACTAGCAGCCAATAATATCTTACAGGCACTGACCGGCCAAAGGCCATCCGATGCTATCAATAATCCAATTTTGGAAGGCGTTAATTGATCAATCTTGAACGCGTAGTTACTTTTCTGGCTGTCGTGAATCGGGGTGGCTTTCGTGAAGCAGCCAAGCACACAGGGCTCTCACAGTCAGCTGTGACTCAGCATGTTAGGCGCCTAGAAGAGTCGCTGAGTGTCAATCTGATTGTGCGAAACAACGCAGGTTGTACGCTCACAGAGGAAGGCAAAGTGTTTTTGCCTTATGCGGAAAACCTAGTGCGCACCGGATCCAGAGCGTGCGCATTATTCGACACAAATCGTCTTGTAATAGGCGCGAGCTCGAATATCGGCATCTATGTATTGCCACCGCACTTGAGGCGGTTCAAGAAAACAGCAACTTGCAATTTTGATGTAGTCATTGGCGATAATCTTACCATTGTGAAAAAACTGGAAAACTTTGAAGTCGATGTGGCCATTATGGAATGGTGGGATCAACGAGAGGGATTTGATGCATGCGTTTGGCGAAGTGAAGAACTAGCTGTGATTGTGCCGGTGGAGCATCCGTGGGCCAAATTGGCGAGTATTCCATTAGATTGGCTGAAGGGAGAGAAATTGCTGGGGGGAGAAACAAGTAGCGGCACAGGGCGTCTGTTACAGCATTTTTTCGGAAGCGTGGCAGATTCTATTGGTGTATCTATGCAGCTTGGAAGCACAGAGGCGGTTAAACGGGCAGTACAGGCAGGCTTGGGTATTTCATTGGTGATCTCTTCGTCTGTGGTCGATGAGTGCGAGAGTGGTCGACTAAGAAGCGTTAAAATTGAAGGGATCACCCCCTACAAAAATCTTTACGTTATTTGTCGTAGCAATATGCTTGAAAATACACCATCGGCACATTTCAAAAAATTTCTACTTCAGTAGATGGATGGTATGTTGTTTATGCCAACAGTTAGAAAGTGTGAAGTTTGCCGTGACATATCATGATTTTAAGTTGATGGTAGCATTTTATTCATTTGCGTTATTTCTCTAGAAGGTAGGCGTCTAAATACTAAGTTTTCTACCTTTAAAAGGCCATATCGAACATCCACTTTAATCTGCGGTATCAAGAGAAGATTATTTTTTGCGAACATCCGCTTTGGGCACAACTGAGCCGGTTCTGGTGCTTTGAAATTAATTTAGATCAATTGCATCGCATATCCACCAGCTAACGTGTCCGTTAGTCTCACTAGCCCCTTTTCGGGTACATCTAGTGTGTCAGGTGCTTAGGCTCTAGCGCAAAAGGCGTACTCTTAATCTTCTCAAGACTCGCCTGTATCCAACCTGCTTTGGTCGCCTGATCATCACTGTGGTCAATGTCCGCGTCATTCAAACCTGATATGTGCTGAATTAGCAGGAGACTTTCACTTGGGATATGCTAGGCAGCTAACCGATAAAAGTTCTCTGCTATTTGATTTGGCGTTTTAAAATCCAAACTCTTTTGAATTCTTCGCTGATTATAAAATAACACAATGTATTTTGTAATATCTGCTTTAGCTTCATCTCTGGTTTTATAGTTGCAATGATGCACTAATTCATTCTTGAGTATGCCCCAGAAACTTTCAATCGGTGCATTATCGTAACAGTCCCCACGTTTGCTCATTGAACCTTGAAAATCACATTTTTCCAGTATCTTTCGATATTCATGGCTGCAATATTGGCTGCCTCTGTCCGAATGAATTGATATGTGCTGAATTAGCAGGAGACTTTCACTTGGGATATGCTAGGCAGCTAACCGATAAAAGTTCTCTGCTATTTGATTTGGCGTTTTAAAATCCAAACTCTTTTGAATTCTTCGCTGATTATAAAATAACACAATGTATTTTGTAATATCTGCTTTAGCTTCATCTCTGGTTTTATAGTTGCAATGATGCACTAATTCATTCTTGAGTATGCCCCAGAAACTTTCAATCGGTGCATTATCGTAACAGTCCCCACGTTTGCTCATTGAACCTTGAAAATCACATTTTTCCAGTATCTTTCGATATTCATGGCTGCAATATTGGCTGCCTCTGTCCGAATGAATAATTAAGCCTTTCGTTGGTTTTTGATTACGAATCGCCATAGTCAGTGCATTGCAAACAAGTTGTGCGGTCATACGCTCATTTAAGCTATAGCCAACCACTTGTTTCGTGTACAGGTCTTTTACTGCTGCCAAGTATAACCAACCTTCAGCAGTCCAAATGTATGTAATATCGCTTGACCATGCAAGATTGGGCTTAGTCATTGAAAACTGTTGCTCTAGTAAATTTGCGTAGATCGCTCGATTATGATCACTCTTCGTAGTTCTTTTGAAACGCTTATGACGCTTACAATACAGCTGGTTGAGCTTTTTTATTTGACGTACAGCATACGTACTGATTTTGATACCTTGCGCTTGTAAATGCTTAGTTAATCGAATATAGCCATAGCTTTGTTTAGTTTCCTCATGAGCTATTTTGACCAAAATTGTCTGTTGATTTCGCTGAACCAATCTTTTATTCATGCCTCGTTTTAGCCAATCATAAAATCGTGACACTGAAACGTGAAGTAATCTAGCCATAAAGCTAATCGGGAATAAATATCTTTGCTGTTTCATATAGGCGTACCTTACTGACTTTCTTTCGCAAAGTACGCTGCTGCCTTTTTTAGAAATTCACGTTCCATTTCAGCTGTTTTGAGCTGTTGTTTGAGCTTTTTATTTTCTTCGAGTAAGGCATTTAGATCAGGTGAATATTGTTTAGTGCCTGCTAAGGTGCCAGTCTTTGCTTTATTATTCCAATTTGAAAGAGTTTGCATTGAAATGCCAAGTTGTCTGGCTGTTTCCGATACATTGCCTTGATTGGCTTCAATCAATTTTATTGCTTCAACTTTAAATTCTGCGGTGTAAGTCTTCTGTTTCTTGCTCATGGTAAACTCCTGATGAGTGTCTATAGTTTACCAAGTTAAAACCTCCTGTTTTCTCAGCACACATCATTTTTACTAGCTCCTTGTATTGAGTTAATGACATCAAACCATGCTTGAATTTCACCTTCTGGAAGATAAGAACTTCCAACCTGAATGTAGCTTTTTGCAAAAGTTAAACGGCTACTATTTAATGTGTTTTGATTTGCCTCTATTAACCTTTTTATAAGCGTACATCTTATTTTTACAGCCTCATCTATTCCTAACTCCTTAATCAACTGGGGGCTGACACTATTATTTAATATTGATAGTGGGCTATTAGGTAAGTCCATTGCAGATTCTTTATTTAATGCATTCCTATATTCAATTTCATGAAATTGTGAAAAATCTACTAGTTGTTTTCCATCATTGTTCCCTTGTGATGCTCCACAAAGTTCCTCAATTAAAAAAAGATAAAGCTCATTGGGTGATTTAATACTATTACTTAATTCTAAGTAGGCATTATTTATGAATTTTTCTAAGTAAACAGGGTTTTTTAAGGAGTTTTGCTTTTTAGAAGAAAAAATACCAAACATATATTGCACTCTTTAAATTTCTTTTAATTATTATACTGTTTTTATCCATTAGAAATATCTAAATTTTATTAATAGGAACTGTATAGATTTTCTAAAATTAACATAATACGCGTTATATGAAATTCAAAAAATGATACTATTTTTATGATAATTAAATAAATTTTAGGTGAACATAAGTTAAATAGAGCTTATGTCCGCCATATAATTTTAAGGTTCCCAGAATTTATCACCCTGAGTTTCATAAAATTTACTAATGAATTCTTGAAAAGTATTAGCAACAATGTACCAATCTTGTCTTTGATCTATAGGTAAGACAACAAAAATAGAGCCGTAATCATCACTATTAGGATCACATCGAACTAACAATAAGTCTGAATCTCCATAGAATTCTCCAATAATTAAGTCACTTTGAAGAGCGTCATTATTACGATTAATTTTATAAATTTTTGAAGCAAAAATTACTTCCTCAATAGAATATAATTTTAAGCCCCATTGTCCGTATTCTTGATCTTTAAATAGATCTGCACCATTAGATACTGTATAAAAATCCTCTAATACTTTTGGTAAAAGTACTTGGGGTATTTGTGAGTAAATTTTGCTTTTTAGGTTTAATGAACACTGCAAAGGAAAGGGACATTCCATACCTCTCTGAATAGCTTTCTTAGGTTCAATCTCCCATTCATTATGTATTTTTGCTATAATTTCATGAACACTATTCATTTATTAAACTCTTAAAAATCCTTAACTTTTACTAAAATTAACATAATACGAGTTATACAAAGCCTGAGCCAATTTCCTACGTTTTTTGCTTCGTGTAACCGCCATTATGTTAATTTTAGGAAGTCTTAAGACTAATTTTCAGACTTATCCCACCAACTTTGAGCTAAATCAGTATTTTTAGGAATGCCTATACCATCACGATACATAACGGAAAGACTTCGCATTGCTTTCTTATTACCTAACTTTGCAGCCTTTTCACGAAGTTCTAAAGCTTTCTTAATATTAACTTCTATTCCGCTATCTGCGCGAGTATATAGGTCAGCTAACTCAACCATTGATTCAGAATGACCATTTTCTGAAGCTTTCTGAAACCACTTAAAAGCTTTTTGGAAATGTTCTAAAGAATCGTTTTTGTCATCATCCTCTATTAATCTAGCATAGGTAACATATCCATCAGCTAACCAAAACATTGCTGCTACATTTCCATTTTCAGCTGATTTAATAGCCCAAATTTCAGCTTGATTTTCATCTGAATCAACACCATGACCATATAGATAAATCTCAGCTAATTCTAACTGGGCAGAAGTATCTCCACTTTCTGCTTTCGCTAATAAATCATTAGAAAAAACAGGTTCTGCAAATGTTTCCATTGAAAGGCAAACTCCTAAAGCCATAAAAATATTTACTAATTTATTCAATTCTTAACCTTTAAATTAAACTCTTAGGCTTGTATGTTTTTACATCATACCTAAAAGAGAACTCTAAAATTAGAGTATATTTTTAGTCCTATTTAACATAAAAACTCTTATACGAAATGCTATTTTTATTCCTTTAAAAATCAATTTTTTATATACTATTAAAAAGCTCATTTACCCTCGAATGGGCTTTTTTAATGATTTTTTATGTTCCACGCTTACTATTTGATCAATGTTCCACGGTTTTAATAAGCCAAGGTGAACAATCAGATCAGCCATACGGCTTAAAGAATCGGCTCCCAAAGCCTCTTTTTTCCGGTTAAGGCTCTACGTGTTCAGGAATAGGAATTCGCTTATTCTCGATTACCCAGTTTAGTGTCGCAAGTTGTACATCTTCTAAACCTTGCCAATCTGCTTTTAAATATTCAATCACCTCTGTTTTGTATAAGCCATTCACCGTTTCAGCCAAAGCAATATCATATGAATCACCAGTCGTACCGACTGATGCTCGTAAATTTCCTGCCTCTAAACGATGACATTGTTGTCAAAATGCAGGGTATTGGTGGCTCCCCTTAGGGGCATAATTTGTTGAAGCCTAGGTTACTACTAAAAAATTAAAAAAATATTAAAAAACAGGAGCTTATAGCTACAATTTTTATGTTAGCTTTCTAAGTCTCTATGTTAATTTGAAGAATACTTCATCATAATGTCCGAATACAGCTATATTTTTTTGATTTCTATAATATCACTTGATTCAATTAGCGATTGGATATTACCAAATAAACTTTGAATATAATCAGAGGCTATATGGATATCTAAATCCTCCCTGCTACGCCATTCTTCTAAGAAGAAATATCTACTCGAGTCATTTTCGCTAATATAAAGCTCATATTTCAAGCATCCTTCTTCTTGAAGCGTAAGCTCTATTACACTTTTTAAAAGCGCTTCTAACGTCTCTTTTTGATCTGATTTTGCCTTAAAGTTCGCAATTATTGAAATAGTCATTATTTCACCTTGAATTTGTTTTAGAAGTTTTCTAGTACAATTTTGCCTTTTGACTTGCCTGATTCAAGCAACTTATGCGCCTTCTCCAAGTTTGCAGCGTTAATTTTTCCTAGATTTTGGTTGAGGGTACTTCTAATTTTTTGCTGGTCAACTAATTGGGCAACCTGTTGCAATAGATTACCTTGCTTTTCAATATCATCGGTTTCATACATTGAACGGGTGAACATCAACTCCCAATGGATAGAAATAGATTTAGTCTTAAACGGCATAATATCAAATGCTTGTGGATCATCGATCAATCCAAGCTTGGCTTGTGGTGCAATCAGAGAAACTATTTGCTTGATATACGTTTCTGTATGATTTGTAGAGAATACATATTTTGGTTTTTCAATGCCTAGTGTCTCGATTTGTACATTTAAATCTTTGCTATGATCAATGACATGGTCGGCACCAAGTGATTCCACCCAAGATTTCGTTTCTTCACGTGAAGCTGTTGCTATAACGCTCAGATTTGTTTTTGCTTTTAGGAGTTGGATAGCAATTGAACCTACACCGCCTGCACCACCAATAATTAAAATACTGCCAACTTCTGTTTCTGAAATTTGAAACCGATCAAACAGCATTTCCCATGCCGTTATTGCAGTTAATGGCAATGCTGCTGCTTCTGCATTAGATACTGTAATTGGTTTAAGACTGATAATTCGTTCATCGACTGCTTGAAACTCAGCATTACTACCATCTCGGGTTAAATTGCCAGCATACCAAACAGAATCTCCTACTTTAAACGAGGTAACTTTTGAGCCAACTTCGATAATTTCCCCAACGGCATCCCAACCTAAAATACGATTATTTGCTTCAGACGAATTTTTTCTCACTTTAGTATCAACTGGATTCACAGAGATTGCCTGAACTTTTACCAGTACATCACGTTCCTTAAGCGTAGGCTTCGCTTTTTCAATATCTACCAATGAATTTTTAAAATCATCATGGTTATTTATAACATACGATACGGCTTTCATAGATTTGTCCTCAACTTTAAAAAAATATAGTAAAAATGGGAGCGAAGTACTCCCATTTTATGTTATTCAATAATTAAAACTCTTGGCTCGTTGGGCGCAAAACAATTTCATTAATATCTACATCCGCAGGCTGTTCAATTGCATAAGCAATTGCTCGAGCGACTGAGTCAGCTGGTATGGCTTGTTTGTAGAAATCAGTAACAAACTCTGAACTTTCTTTATGAGAAGAACCAAATTTTAGTTCTGACTCAATTGCACCAGGCTCAATAGTAGTCGTTCTAATTGTTCCCCCAACTTCATGACGAAGGCCTTCAGAGATGGCTCTTACAGCAAACTTAGTACCGCTATAAACAGTACCTCCTGGACTAAATACTTTTAACCCTGCAACAGATGCGAGATTAATAAAGTGTCCAAAGTTTTGTTTTTGGAAAACAGGCAGTGTAGCTGCTATACCATAAAGAACACCTTTAATATTAATGTCGATCATACGATCCCATTCATCAACTTTTAGCTCACTTAATGGTGCAATAGACATTAATCCAGCATTGTTTACCAATACATCGATTTGACCAAATGCGCTTAATGCCTTTTCAATAAGTGCTTGTACTTCATGTGGTTTGGTTATATCCATACCAATAAATTCAGCTTGACCACCTTCAGCACGAATGTCGTGAACAATAGCCTGTAATTTTTCAGTACGTCTAGCACCAAGTACAACCTTTGCACCTTTTTTAGCAAGTAAGCGAGCAGTAGCTTCACCTAAACCACTACTTGCACCAGTGATAACAATAACTTTATTTTCTATATTATTCATATAAGTAACCTTCAACCTATCTGTCAATCATATTTGATGGGTTAAGTATTACAGCCTTGTCAGGTATAATAAATGAATAATATTATCTTTCAGAATTCCTATTTACGGAATAATTACCATAACACAGGATTGGACATGCAGAACAAATTGGAAATGATGCGTATCTTTTGTGTCGCAGCAGAGTCTCGAAATTTTAAGGAGGCAGCAACTCAGCTAGGTATTTCCCCACAGGTAGTGACACGGGCAATAAAAGAGCTAGAAGAGCAGCGCGGAGAGATTCTGTTCTACAGGAGTACTCGACAAATTAAAATTACCGCTGATGGTGAGCGTCTGGCAAAGCAAGCACGTTTTGCGGTGGGATCAATCGATGCTTTGCTTGTAAAAGACACCAAGGAAAAACGAGATGAAATGCGTGGGACTGTCCGTCTTACTGTGTCGTCTGTGTTAGGGCGTAAATTGGTAATACCTGCACTAGCAGAATTTGCCACACGTTATCCAGATATTGTCGTTGATTGTGTGCTAACAGATTCACACTCGGATGTGATCGATGAGCGGATAGATATCGGGATCAGATTTGGATTTTTGCCGGACAATCGATATGTGGCAAAGGAATTGGCTAAAGTGAACTTTTATTCTGTGGGTACGCCAGAGTTAATTGATAAGGTTGGAATGCCCAAAAAAATTATTGATCTTGATAAATACCCTCTAACAGCACTAGTCGATCATAAAACAGGGCGTTACTGGCCATGGACATTCACCGAAAGTCGAAGCTTTACGCCATCAAAGCCCCGTTTTATTACAGATGATCTAGAAGCTGAATTTCAAGCTATTCTCGCTGGAGTCGGATTCGGACACATGCCTGGATTTCTAGTTTTGCCGTGGCTTAGGAGTGGTAAGCTCATTCAGATACTTCATGAGGAAAACTCTCCCGTTTGGCGCCTGTATTTATATCGTCCACAGCGGGGCCCGACACCTTTGCGAATCCGAGCATTGTTTGATTACTTAGCGGAAGTGCTGGGCCATATAGAAACTTGAATCAGATGTAACTAACCTTTTTTTTAGAAAGTAGAAATCAGATAAGACCATCATGTATTTAGAGTAACTACAATTTTTCCTATTTGCTGATTTGATTCAAGATAGCGCTGAGCGTCATGCATGTCCTCAAAGTTAAAGCAACAGTCGATCACTGGACGAAGATATCCTGCACCTATACTGCTAAGAATAAATCGTCTGGCTTGCTCCCTTAGAACAGGGTCATGGAGAACCTCAAGGAATAAAAAACCTCGCATGGTTAAGCTTTTGCGTAATGCAACTTTAAGGGGAAATGGTGTGATCTCCGGGCTAAGTGCACCATGCATAACCATAGTTCCTCCCACAGACATCGCTTTTGCAATCTGTTCAATATGTGGCCCTCCCACAGCATCGAAGGCGACATCAAGATGTTCTCCACCTAAACGTAAAACAAGCGCCTCATACAAATCTGGTTCATCTTCACGGGCTATAACATTTTTAACACCGAGATCCAGTAAACGTTGCTTTTTCTCTATCGTCTGTGTACTTGCAATGACCTTAGCATCCGCTGCTTCAGCTATCTGTATCGCAGCTAGTCCTACGCTACTTGAAGCTGCTGTGATCAAGATCGTTTTTCCTTTCGAAACTCCACCAGCATGGATTACACCACCCCAAGCCGTCAAATACTGCATCCAGATTGAAGAAGCTTCTTCCCAGCTTAAACTATCAGGTTTGTGAACTAAAAAAGTTTCTGGAATCAGAAGCTTGTCCGTATATGTCCCATATTTGGCTAGATTGTCAGTCGGAAGAATCGATACTGCATCTCCTGGAGAAAATTGGCGTACACCTTCACCTATCGCAAGAACTATGCCTGCTCCCTCATATCCCAGACGAGAAGGGAATACTGCCTTTTGAATATAAGTACCACGCCGAAACATTACATCAGCCCGGTTGAGTCCGATCGTTTTCATCTGTATTAGAACTTCTCCTGCGGCTGGTAAAGCAACAGGAAGTGTTTCTAATGTCAGAACATCTGTATCTCCAATACAATTGAAGCGCCAAGTCTTGGCCTGAAGTGCGTTAAATGACATCAATAACGACCTTAATATTGGCAGAGCGATCTTGAACAGCATCATGAGCCTCAATCGCTTGGTCTAGAGTAAAATGACGAGGATCAACAATAGGACACAGTTTACCTTCCTCAACGAGACGGGTAGCGATCTTAAGGACATCACCATGATGAGAACGGCGATTGCCTGTTAACATCGGCAATAGGACGAATACGCCAGACAGTGTGGCACATCGTAGAGATGAACTCGCTAAATTATGATTACCAAATGCAGCACAGCTGGTAATGTGGCCATAGTGAGTTGTCATGGAAAGTGAGGCTTCGAGTACTGGACCACCCACAGTGTCGTAAACAATGTTAAAGCCTTGACCCTCAGGGCTTGCAGCAATAATGTCATCGGAAGATGCTGTTGTGTAATCGAGAGGTGTTGCACCGAGTTCTGAAATCAGCGATTGATCAGCTGTACGACCAGTCGCCCAAACATTTGCATCAAGTGCTTTTGCAAGCTGAACAACCATATAACCAACGCCACCAGCACCACCCTGAACCAGTACAGTTTGCCCTGGTTGAACCTTAGCATTATCCACTAAACCTTCCCAAGCGGTGAGGAACGTCAATGGTAGTACTGCTGCCTCGCGCATAGAGATATTCCGTGGCTTTAATGCGATCAGATCAGCATCTGCTACAATATATTCTGCTAAAGATCCTTGAAGATTACGAACGCCACCAATCAGACCGTAAACTTCATCTCCGACGTTGAAGTGAGTGACACCTTCACCAATAGCAGTTACAACCCCAGCCATATCTGTTCCCAACACGGCAGGAAGCTCTGGCATAGCATATGGTGCTTCACCAAGACGAATTTTATAATCAATAGGGTTTACACCACTAGCATGAATACGTACTAGAACTTGCCCAGCCTCTGGTTGAGGTATAGGGAGTTCTACACGTGTAAATTCATGATCACCAAAATTTTCTAGGATAAGAGCACTCATCATCTTATTCATAGTTGTTCCTTATTCATAACTGGGGGTTGATATGCACAGTACCAAAGTAAAATAATCCAATAAATGATATTTATAGGATTTAATAATTCCTAAATAATGAATAATAAATATCATCCGCTCACTAAAAATAATCTAGTACAGTCTGTAAAGGCATTTTTAATCTAAACTATCGGTAGTATTTTTAAGGTGTGATACGTTCAAAATATCTACAAAGTGGCTAAAAGTTGGAAACATAATTCTAAAAGGTCACAGCATTACAAAGAACATGAGCCAAAATAAAAAAATGGGAGCTAAAGCTCCCATTTTTTTGTGACTTTTGTATAAGCTCTACTATGTTTATTTAAAAAAATTAAAAATAGAGACAGAAAATTTTCGCTAAAGACCTTTTTGATTTTTCGATTTATAAAAAGTATTGCTTTTTATACTATGGGGCACTATAGTATAAAAACTAAAAAATAAGGAGGTCTGATGTCTAGGGCATGTCCTCATTTGGCTTTGCACCAAATTAACATGCAAGCAATGTAAATCATAGACTGATAATTTCGTGCAAGCTTATCAAATCGGGTCGCTATCGCTCGGAAATGTTTTAATCTCGCAAAGGCATTTTCAACTAGATGACTTAAACGATATTAATACCGATCAAATTCTTTATTTTCTCTCTTACTATTTGATTTCATTGGGATGATCGGCACAATATTTTGCTTTCTTGGCAACGTCCTAATTTTTTCCGAATCATAACCTTTATCTGCAATCAGATAATCTGCCTCACCAATCAACTACTCCGCAACTTGGCTGTCATGGAGTTCACCTCTAGTGATTTTAAAATCAATCGGCAATCCATTCGCGTCGGTTGCAAGATGAATTTTTGTGGTTCTTTCACCTCTAGACCGTCCAATTGCTCGCTTGAAACCGTGCCGAGCTCCACTTGCATGCTGATGCGCGCATATGTAGCTTCCCTCAATGAATACTCATTCTTGATCCAATACGCCTCGTAGTTTAAAAAAATTTACCCCACAAGCCCTTACTCGCCCAACGATTAAAGCGGTTATATGCTGTTTTCCAAGGACAAAATTCTTCAGGAATATCACGCCATGTTGCATCTGTACATAATTTCCATAAGATGGCTTCCATGATATTTCTACCGTTCTTTGAACAATAACAACCATGAAATTGCATCGTAGACTGGATTTGTTGTCAAATATCATCGGTGAGTAGAGTTCGTGCCATTGAGAAATATACAAATAAAAAGAGGTTAAATCATTCTTTTAAATCTTTAAAATCAATTTTTCAAATGAGGACACGCCCTAATAGATAAACAGTTTCAATATCTTGACTTCGCTTAAAGTCTAGTATGTTAATTTTAGTATAACTCTAAATAATTTGTTTCTTTCGAGTCGCTAACCAACACAAAACTGCTCCTGCTGTCACCATTGCAACACCTTGCCAAAAGATAAAAGATAAGGACGTACTTAGAATTAATGCCGCAAACAAAGCTGATAGCACGGGAATAAAATAAGAAGCTCCAGCCATTAACGTCATGTTCCCTGAAATAATTCCAATATTCCAAGCACCATATCCCAAACCTAAAGCACCAGCTGCCATAATCAGAGTGACTGTATTGTCATAAGTAAAATTAAGAGCTGACCCACTCATGAGAAGGTATTTGATCCATAGTACAACTCCAGTCAAGGCAAAAAATATAGTGACTAGATTTTTACCCTGAGATGTTTTTACTGTCACAGAACAATATGCAGCCCACAAAATAGCAGCAGCAAAAGCTAAACCATAACTAAGAGGATTAGCTTTTAAATTAGTAAATATCTGAAAAAAATCAAATCCAGTATCTCCTCCTAATACCCAACAAATTCCAACTAAAGCGAATATGCAGCCAGGAATAATTAAAATATTGGCCTTAACGTTGTTAAAAATAATTGCGAATAGTAGAGTAAATGTTGGCCATAGATAATTAATCATGCCGACTTCGATTGCTTGTCTACTGTTTTGCGCATAGCCAATAGAAAGGGCAAAACATAATTCATAAGCAACAAATAAAAGGCTTCCCCACCATAAATAGGATTTTGGGATGGTAGAAAACTTAGGCATACCAACCATGAAAACTAAAATCATGGATGCGACACTGTAAATTAGAGCAGCACCAGCTACAGCTCCAAAGCTCTCACTGACACTACGCATTAAGCCTACATTTGTACTCCAAAATATGACAGCTGTAAGACCAATTAAAGTCGATATATTTCTATTGAATGTAGGGAGAGCATTTAAAAGCATAACCTATTCCTTTTAAGCCTTAGCATTGATTAAATGATGTGATTTCCTCTCTAATAAAGCCATACTTGCAAAAATTGCAACTATAACTAATAAGATACTAGGTGCTAAGGTATTAGCTGTTTGTTGAATTAACCAAGTTGCAACGAAAGGAACTGTTCCACCTAACAGTGCATTAGCAGTATTAAAACTAAAGGCAAAACCGGTATAGCGCACTTGTATAGGGAATTGTTCTGTTAAATATGCAGGTAAGCTCCCATCGTTCATTGCTAATAATGTGCAGAACATGAGCTGAATGATCACCATTTCAATAAAACTGGCAGTTGAAAGTAAGTAGAACAAGGGTACAGTCAGTGCTATAAAGCTTAGACCTGCCCAAAGCAACATTTTCTTACGTCCAATTCGATCTGAATATTTGCCCATCACAAAAACTACAGCAATATAAAATAGCAATGAAATTGACCCTGATATAAAGGCTTGGGATTTATTTACACCTAACTCTGTAGCTAAATAATTTGGCATATAACTAAAAATAAGATAGAAGGCGGTGGCATTTAAAGATGCAACTGCAAATGCTTTAAAAAGTGCTGGTTGATACTGAGTAAATAAGGCTTTGATTGGAAAATTTTCTTTGTTGCTATTTTTTTGATGTTCTAAAAACTCTGGGGTTTCTTCTAACTTTACACGGATATAATACCCGATTAAACCTAATGGTGCTGCCAATAAAAATGGAATTCTCCAACCATATTCGTGTAAAAACGCCTCTGACATGAAAGCGAACATCGCCGCTGCCATTAAAGAGCCGAGTAGTAAACCCGTTGCAGTACTTGCAGGAACTAAACTGGTATAAAGTCCTCTTTTTCCCTTAGGGGCGTA
The DNA here is from genome assembly GCF_041021895.1 of Acinetobacter sp. XH1741. NCBI lineage: Bacteria > Pseudomonadati > Pseudomonadota > Gammaproteobacteria > Moraxellales > Moraxellaceae > Acinetobacter > Acinetobacter chenhuanii. The sequence goes on along the minus strand of NZ_CP157429.1, from coordinate 48,585 downwards.
TTCTGCAAGAAAATTTGCTGCACCAGCATATTCACCTGAAGCGGAGAAGCCTTGGATCATCCGGAATATTAATAACATAATCGGTGCAAAAATACCGATACTTTGATAACTTGGTAACAGTGCAATACATACCGTAGCCAGTGTCATTAATATAATCGACCACGATAGTGCATTTTTTCGACCAAATTTATCCCCAACATGCCCCCAAAAAATACCGCCTAATGGACGAAAAATAAATGAAATTGCAAAGATCGCATATGTAGCCATTAATGCGGTTAAAGGGTCACTTTTCGGGAAAAAAACCACTGCAATAACTGTTGCCAAAAAACCATATGCAGCATAATCAAACCACTCCACAAAATTACCAATAAAGCTGGCGCTAGCAACACGTCTTAGAGTATTTTTTTGCTCTATTTGATGATTGTTTTTCATTCTATTTACTCCTAATTAAATAGGCACTCATTTTCAGAGTGCCTATTTAAAATCTTTTATTTGATAATGTTATGTTCTGGACCATATGGGAATTTGGTAATATTTTCATTTCCTGATTCTGTAACGACCAAGATATCATGTTCACGGTAACCACCAGCCCCAGCCATTCCTTGCGGAATCATAATCATAGGTTCCATTGAAATCACCATGCCTGGTTCTATCACCGTATCAATATCTTCACGTAATTCTAAACCGGCTTCACGACCGTAATAATGTGATAACACACCAAAGGAATGTCCATAACCAAATGTGCGGTACTGCAATAAACCTTCTTCATAGAAAATTTCATTTAACTCTTTAGCAATATCACTGCAACGTGCACCTGGGCGAATGAGTTTTAAGCCAGCTTCATGCACCTTGACATTCGCCTCCCAAATTCGTAATGAAGCATCATCACAGTGATCAAAGAACTGTGTACGCTCTAAAGCTGTATAATAGCCAGCAATCATAGAAAAGCAGTTTAAACTTAAAATATCACCTTTTCGGACTTGGCGGGTTGTAACAGGATTATGTGCACCATCCGTATTAATGCCTGATTGAAACCAAGTCCACGTATCCATGAGTTCAGAGTTTGGAAAACGTTTGGCAATTTCACGTACCATGGATTGAGTAGAGGCTAAAGCCACTTCATGCTCTGGCACACCTTCACGAATTGCTGCAGTCACTGCAAAACCACCAATATCACATACTGCAGCACCTTGGGTGATATGTGCAATTTCTTCAGCAGATTTAATCATGCGTAGCTTCATGCATGCGGCACTAATATCCACAAACTGCACATTCGGTAAAACTGCTTTTAACTTGTTTAAACGTTCTAAAGGTAAATGATCAAACTCAATTCCTACACGGCCTTTATTTGGAATTTCTTGTGTAACCGCTTTAAAATAGTTATCACGCTGCCAGTCAGTATAAACTACGTTATAGTCGCCAATCGTACGACGCCAAGGTTGCCCAGCATCAATATTTGCTGAAATTGTCACCACTTTTTCTGGGCTAACCACCAGACCGTAGAAGCGCCCAAATGAACAATAAATAAAGTCTGCATAATAGTTAATGTTATGGATTGAACTAAATAGAATATGATCAATTTCTAGCTCTTCCATTAGTTGGCGTAACTTGCTCTGTCTATTTTGATACTCAGATAATGAAAATGTTGCAGAAACTTTTTCACCATTTTCAATGGTTAATAATGATGGTAGTTGTGAAGCAACAAAATTATTTACTAAAGTATTCATATATTTTCCTAGATCAATGTAATGTAATCAATGAGCTAAGCTTATGCAGAATATGAATAGGGATTTTTGCTAAAAGCGTCAAAAAGTTGTCAAAAACCGACAAGACTAAAAAACACTAATGAGCAAAATCCAGAATGTTACGTTCAAATTTGGGGGAATAGTTAAAAAAAGCTTTATAGGCTTTAGTAAAACTAGATACATTACAAAAACCACATGCCAAAGCAATATTTGAAATGTTTAACGTAGACTGTTTAAGTAGATTCTGTGCATAGGTGAGTCTTAGTTTTAAATAATATTCTTTTGGAGCCAATTGTAGATTCATTTTAAACAAGCGCTCTAAAGTACGCGGTTGAATTTTTACATGCTGTGCAATTTCAGCAATAGTTAAAGGCTCATTAATATTATTTTCCATTAAGCGCAATACTTCTTGAATCTGAAAATCAAGTTTTTTCTTATGTTCAGCAATAGGTTGATGTTGAATTTCATTGCTCTCACGCACTTGATGAACAATAAATTGCTCACAGATTCTTTTAGCAATATTTGGATAGTGTATTTCAACAAGTGCCAAGCCTAAATCAATCGCTGCAAGCCCACCAGAACAGGTAAAACGGTTCGCATCAATGGTAAAAATATGTGGGGTAAACTGTACTAATGGAAACTCTTCTTGTGCCGCTAAGGTATTTTCCCAATGAAGGCTAGCACGAAAGCCATTTAGTAGATTGGCTTTCGCTAATACATAAGCGCCTGTACATAAACCACCTAAAGCAATTTTTTGTTGATCCAACCTATATAAAAAATTCTTTAAGCGTACTGTCATATTTTTATAAAGTTGAAAACCACCACAAATAAAAACTATATCCATGTTCAGTAAATGTGACCAAACACAGGTATGTTGTATTTGAAGACCATTGCTTGCGCAGCTATGATGACCATCTAAACCCGTTACATTCCATTGGTATAAATTGTCTTCTGTAACATAATTAGCCATACGCAAGACTTCAACCATGTTTGAGAAAGCAATCATTGAAAAGTTATCGAGTAATAAAAAACCAATACGCTTAGAGTTTTGTAACATAAATTTAATGTTCTTCACTTTTTTCAATATTTTTATAAAGCAATTTTGAGACCACAATTTTGATTTTTTCAGATTTAAAAGTCACTTTTGTCTTTATTTCCATGAGGCTTTGTTGCATAAAGCCTTTGATAGCAGAGTGAACCGTACTGGGTTTGTAGGAGACTTTTTATTTAAGTTGGGCCACCTGAACTAACGGGTTAATTTTATCATAATACTTTGTTTCAAAATCAAAAGGCGATACATAACCAATGCACTGTGTACACGCTTTTTATTGAACCAATCTACCCAATTTAATATCGCAAGTTGTACAAGCGATTGAAAAAGCTTTAGAAGACAATGTGGAATGTGGTGCAATTCTGCAACAAATATGCTCTGTGCGTGGTGCTATTAATGGTTTAATGAATGAAATGTTGGAGGTTCATTTAAAGGACACTTTAGTATCAGGTGAAACCACAGAACAACAACGAAAAGAAGAATTGGCTGAAATCGCCAAGATTCTAAAATCATATTTAAAATAGATCTGTATAAGGAATTATTCCATGAAGTCACGTGCTGCTGTTGCGTTTGGTCCTGGTCAACCTCTTCAAATTGTTGAGGTTGATGTTGCACCACCGAAGAAAGGTGAAGTATTAATCAAGATCTCCCATACTGGTGTGTGTCATACAGACGCATTTACTTTATCTGGCGATGATCCTGAAGGCGTTTTTCCGGCTATTCTCGGGCATGAAGGTGCTGGTGTTGTAGTTGAGGTTGGTGAAGGCGTGACTAGCGTCAAACCAGGTGATCATGTTATTCCACTTTACACTGCTGAATGTGGCGAGTGCGTATTCTGTAAATCTGGAAAATCGAACTTGTGTATTTCCGTTCGCGAAACTCAAGGTAGAGGCGTAATGCCAGATGGTACCACTCGCTTTTCCTACAATGGTCAACCGATTTACCACTATATGGGCTGCTCAACGTTCAGTGAATACACTGTAGTGGCAGAAGTATCATTGGCTAAAATCAATCCTGAAGCCAATCACGAACATGTCTGCTTACTGGGTTGTGGGGTAACAACCGGTATCGGTGCAGTACATAACACGGCTAAAGTACAAGAAGGTGATAGTGTTGCGGTCTTTGGTTTAGGTGGTATTGGTTTGGCAGTCGTACAAGCCGCACGTCAAGCTAAAGCAGGGCGTATTATTGTGGTTGACATGAATCCAGATAAATTTGCGCTGGCAAAAGAGTTTGGTGCAACGGACTTCTTGAACCCTAAAGACTACGATAAACCAATCCAGCAAGTCATTGTCGAAATGACTGGCTGGGGTGTAGATCATTCATTTGAATGTATTGGCAACGTGAATGTAATGCGTGCAGCCCTTGAAAGTGCACACCGTGGCTGGGGACAATCCGTAATTATTGGTGTAGCTGGCGCAGGTCAGGAAATCTCTACCCGTCCATTCCAACTGGTTACTGGTCGTAAATGGCTAGGTTCTGCCTTTGGTGGCGTAAAAGGTCGTACGCAACTTCCAGGAATGGTTGAAGATGCCATGAAAGGTAAAATTCAATTAGAACCATTTGTGACACATACGATGGGCTTGGATCAGATCAATGAAGCCTTTGATCTAATGCATGAAGGTAAGTCAATTCGTACTGAGTACCTTGGGGGAAAAAGGCTTTTACACACTACCTAGGTGAAACCGAAACTTTATGGAAAAGCTATGATGCGATTGAATTAATCAAAAACGCTGAAGTTCATTTACCTATTTTAGTCGATCAAGGAACAGCTGATGATTTTCTTGAAGAACAGTTAAGGCCTAAGCTTCTTAGTGATATTTGTTTGGAACAAGAATATCCTCTTACACTTAACCTAAGAGAAGGGTATGACCATAGCTATTACTTCATTGCGAGCTTTATAGAGAAACATATAGAGTTTCACAGCAAATTCCTAGCTAAATAACTTTCATAGATATGAGGATGTACAATATTGTTCTTGAATGCTTCTTGAGCAATATAATTTCCAGATGAAGAGGTCAGCTTATAAAGCTAAGGTAGAGTCAATTGATCCTTATATAAATAAGATTGAATTTAATCATCTCATATCTTGATTTTTTGATTCAAATGTTAATGATATTAACTTGAATAAATTCATAGCATTATGTCGAAATAAAAACCTAAATTTTGGCTCAGCTATGGGAATTTTTTCTAACTTTTATACAACAAAACTTTCTGACATGCATACATTAGCAATGTCAGAATCAGTTTGAATTCTAATCAATTATGGAGTTTTAGTCATGCTTAAAACAGCTTTATATGTCCGTCTTGAAGCTAAACCGGGTAAAGAAGACGAAGTGGAAGCTTTTCTTAAAGCCGGTTTACCTATTGTAATGGAAGAACCTGCGACAGTTGCGTGGTTTGGCCTACGTCTTGGACCTACAACATTTGGTATTTTTGATGCATTTCCTGATGAGGCGGGTCGCCAAGCGCATTTATCTGGCAAGGTTGCAGCTGCGTTGATGGCTCAGGCCGAAGAGCTATTTTCAGAGCCACCGTCTATTGAAAAAGTAGATGTTTTGGCGAGTAAACTACCAGCTTAAACCGATGCTTAAATGTATGAGGGTGCTGTCTGAAATTTTGAATGTAAGGCAGCACTTCAACCCTATGATGTTTGTCAGAGGCTTTCTATTCAAGTTGGGCTACTTTATTTAATGGCTTAATCTCATCATTTACAAGGGTCAATATCCAAAACAGGGTAAATAAACAAATGCAACTATTTACACGCTTTATATTGAACCAATCTATCTAATTTACTGTCGCATTTGTACATCTGCTAAACCGTGCCAATCTGCTTTTAAAATATTTAATCATTGCTATTTTGTATGAGCCATTCACTGCTTTAGCCAATGCGTTCACGACCATGTCAGTAGTCATGCGTGTTGATACCTTCCATTCAACAATCGCTCGTGAAAATACATCAATAATAAAAGTGGTATAGAACAAGCCTGAATGTGTTTAACCATCACTAAGGTCGGCAAGCTGAAATAATTTTTATAAAAATAGACGACTGGTCTATTTTTGTGTATAGTTAGCACATAGTGCAGTCAAAAGCCGCAGTGTTGTCCAATTTTTTTAAAGTTTATTTGATGAATAACGGTGGTTTTTCAAATCAATTAGCTGATCATCCTAGGATAAAAATATGTTGAATTTTAACTTTTATAATCCGACTCGCATTATTTTTGGTGGCGATACAATAGCTAAAATCAATGACTATGTGCCTACAGAAGCAAAAGTATTAATGTTGTTTGGTGGTGAAAGTGCACGTAAGAATGGTACTTTAGCTGAGGTGCGTGAAGCATTAGGTGCAAGAGAAATTCATGAATTTGGCGGAATTGAGCCGAATCCGAGTTATGAAACCCTCATGAAAGCTGTAGAGCTGATTCGAGAACAAAAGATAGATTTCTTGATGGCTGTCGGTGGCGGATCGGTAATTGATGGTACTAAATTTATTGCAGCAGCAGTCAATTATACAGGGGATACATGGGAGATTTTAGAAACCCATGGTACTAAAATTACTCAAGCTTTGCCTTTTGCGAGTGTACTCACCCTTCCGGCAACTGGTTCAGAAATGAATAGCGGTGGGGTAGTAACCAGAAAATCGACCCAAGCCAAATTGTCATTTAACAGCCCCTATGTTTTTCCGCAATTTTCCGTACTGGATCCGAATAAAACTTTTAGCTTGCCGACGCGCCAATTAGCAAATGGCGTGGTCGATGCATTTGTTCATGTCATGGAACAGTACTTAACTTACCCTGTCAATGCACAAGTACAAGATCGTTTTGCCGAAGGTCTATTGCAAACTCTGATTGAGATTGGACCGAAAATCTTGGAAGATTCAGCAGATTATGACACGCGTGCGAATTTGATGTGGGCTGCTAGCATGGCACTGAATGGGCTAATTGGAGCTGGTGTACCACAAGATTGGTCAACTCATTTGATTGGGCATGAGCTCACGGCTTTACATGGTATTGATCATGCTCGTACCTTGGCCATTGTGTTGCCGGCCAATCTACAAGTGCGTCGTCAAGAGAAGCGAGAAAAATTACTACAGTATGCAGCTCGAGTCTGGCAGATTGTCGAAGGTGATGAAGAACAACGTATTGATACTGCTATTGCTCGTACTCGAGCCTTCTTTGAGCAACTTGGATTGCCGACTCGTCTTAGCGATTATGGACTGGGGGAGACAGATATTGAGATCATCATTACGCAACTTAAATCACACAATCTTACACAGCTAGGCGAACATAAAACTGTTTCATTAGAGATCAGTCGCCAAATTCTCGAGACGAGTATCTAAATAAGCGTATCTGTCATGGTCACGTTACACGACAAGTGATCATGCAACAATGCTCCTCAATCCTGAAAAATATCGGAGAAATAACATGAAAATTTTAATCGTTTTAACCTCACATGATCAACTTGGCAATACTGGTAAGAAAACAGGTTTCTGGCTAGAAGAACTTGCTGCACCGTATTACACCTTTATTGACTCTGGTGCTGAAGTTACGCTGGCGTCGCCTCAAGGTGGGCAGCCACCACTAGATCCGAAAAGTAATTTGGCCGATGCGCAAACTGAAACCACTCATCGTTTTGAAGCTGATCCAACTGCAATGCAAGCATTGGCACAGACGCATAAACTTAGCGAAATTTCTGTAGCTGATTATGATGCAGTGTTTTATCCAGGCGGGCATGGCCCATTGTGGGATTTAGCAGAAGATCCGATTTCAATTTCTGTGATTGAACAGGCGATTCAGTCTGGCAAACCTGTTGCAGCAGTGTGTCATGCCCCGGGTGTTTTTCGACATGTGAAAGCGAGTAATGGAGCGCCTTTAGTTAGCGGTAAATTAGTGACTGGTTTCACCAATACTGAGGAGGCCGCTGTAGGTTTGACTGAAATTGTACCATTTTTAGTCGAAGACATGCTTAAAGAAAACGGTGGTCATTATTCTAAAGTGGATGATTGGCAAGTATATGTTCAAGTAGATGGCTTGCTGGTTACTGGACAAAATCCAGCATCTTCTGCTGCAACCGCTACAGCATTACTTCAATTGTTGAAATAAAGAGTAGCTAGTCTCTGTTGTGGTGCTTAGCAGTGAATAAACTTCTGACTCTGAGCAACTGGCGCAATAAGCAAAATAACCCTCACTTAATGGTGAAGGGCCTGAGTGAATAGCTTTCCTTCCTTTATTTTTCTATATACAGGAAGGAAGGTTATTTTTTTTAATTTAGATCAATTAAGCCATGATGACTTGGATTCAATGAAATGAAAGACAGCAAACTTTTTCAAAACTTAAGCTTAGGCCCTTATGTTTTGCAAAACCGTATTGTATTGCCACCATTAACGCGGTCGCGTAGTACTCAGCCAGGGAATATTCCAAATGAACTGATGGCAACCTATTATCAACAGCGTGCCGGGGCAGGATTTATGGTGACCGAAGGTACGCAAATCGAGCCACGTGGTCAAGGCTATGCTTGGACTCCCGGTATTTACAGCCCTGAACAGATTGCTGGATGGCGTAAAGTGACGGAAGCAGTGCATGCTAAAGGAGGCATTATTTTTGCACAACTTTGGCATGTTGGGCGTGTTTCACATACATCTTTGCAACCCGATCACGCATCACCGGTCGCGCCCTCGGCTATTAGGGCTGATAGTAATGTTAAAGTCTTTATTGAAACCGGGCCCAATGCAGGGGCCTTGGCTGATCCTTCAATGCCACGTGCTTTAAGCAATGCAGAAGTTAAAGAATTAGTGCAACTCTATGCTCAAGCAGCGCGTAATGCATTGGCTGCTGGTTTTGATGGGGTTGAAATTCATTGTGCAAATGGTTATTTGGTAAATCAATTTATCTCTGCACATAGTAACCACCGTGAAGATGAATATGGTGGATCACTAAACAATCGTTTGCGTTTTTTACGTGAAGTAGTACAGGCAGTTGCTGAGGTGGTTGGTGCAGATCGTTTAGGAGTGCGTTTTGCCCCGCTATTTGAAAGTACAGAGGAAGATCGTGTTTATATGGGGTTGGTTGAAGATGATCCACATGTGACTTATATTGAAGCCATAAAAATACTTGAAGAAGTTGGGATTGCCTATTTATCGATTGCAGAAGCTGATTGGGATCATGCACCAGAACTTCCTCATAATTTTCGTAAAGATGTCAGAGACACTTTCAGTGGTCGGATTATTTATGCAGGTCGATATACGGCAGAAAGAGGGACTCGAATTTTAAAGGCAGGGCTGGCCGATTTAATTGCATTTGGACGCCCATTTATTGCGAATCCAGATTTACCCGATCGCATCGCCAATGGCTGGCCATTGAATGCAGTAGATGCAAGCACTATGTATGGTGGGACGGAAAAAGGCTATATTGATTATCCAGCTTACGCAGATTAATATTGACTAAGTGAGTTATTTTGCCAACCTTTGTGGTTGGCAAAATAAGGACTTAGGATTGCTGTTGCCAGCATAAATTCTTATTAAAACAAATTCTTAAAAATTTTTAGCTGTGTAATGAGCCAACCTGCCAGTGGGAAAGAAATCAGTTGCGTTACTGGCACTAATACTATGACTTCAATCAACACCATCATCGGGAAACTTTGATGCTGAGTAATTGGCTTTAATAAAGTGAGTACCAGTAATAGTGTGGGATATAAGCCTAAATATCCGACTAAAATACGAGTCATGAGGGCTTTAGGAGAAGAATTCATTGTGCGCTATACTCATGGATTGTAAATTAATCTAATAGCAACACATTAATAACTAATCATTGGGCTGCTGTCATTAATTATGTAATTGATATTTAATCTAAATTTTATCAATCTTCACTTTTTAATAGAAATTTAGTTGCTCTCAGAGCTTGATGTAATGGTGTTTTATCTTTTTGCAACTTACTCAGTAATGCTGCACCTAACCACATTTGGTAAAGTACTTGTGCCAACGTCGAGGCCTCAGTATTTGCTTGAATAGACTGATCCTGTTTTCCCAAATCAATTAAACCAGCAATACGTTGGATTACATCATCCACGCCAGCGGACATAATGGAACGCATATCTTCAGATAGATCGGCAACTTCTGCGGCAAGTTTCACAATTAAACAGCTATTCGCCCAACCACAGTGTGTTTCAGGATCTTCTATCCATAAATTAAAATACTCAATCAGCTTTTGATAAGGGGATTTATCGCTACGCCATACATCATTTAAACGGACTTGGTAATTATCCACATAATGCTGTACCAATTCACATCCGAAAGCTTCCTTGGATTGGAAATAATGATAAAACGAGCCTTTGGGGATCTCACAGCTCTGTAAAATTTCCTGTAATCCTACGCCAGTAAAACCTTTATGCAAAATCAGGTCTGAACTGGTGTTAAGAATGTGTAAGCGCTTCGCTTCAGACTTTTTAATAGGAGTAGGCTTCATATTAATTATTTACTCTATTGTAAAAAAAATAGACCAGTCGTATTGTTTTTTATTATAACTCATCTACAATGGATGTAAAGAAATTTTAATCATAATTTTTGATTATGAAGAGAAATACTTTTAAATAAAACATGGAGTTATATGTGTGAAAACAGTTATTAATCAACGCATCGTTTTAGCTAAACGGCCAGTGGGTGAGCCAAAACACAGCGATTTTCGTATTGAGCAAGTTGAGCTCAATGAACTTAAACAAGGCGAGATATTGTTAAAAACCATTTACTTGTCACTCGATCCTTATATGCGTGGTCGCATGAGTGATGCTCCCTCATATGCAGCACCGGTTGAAATTGGCGAAGTGATGGTCGGTGGAACAGTCAGTCAAGTGATGGCCTCTAAAAACCCAAAATTCAAAGAAGGCGAGTGGGTTCTTTCTGGAAATGGTTGGCAGGGCTACGCAATTTCTGATGGGACTGCATGTCAAAGCTTAGGTATGCAACCCGAACATCCATCTTGGGCATTGGGTATTTTGGGGATGCCTGGCTTTACTGCTTATATGGGGTTGTTGGACATTGGTCAGCCTAAAGCCGGTGAAACTTTAGTCGTTGCAGCTGCAACGGGACCTGTTGGTGCTACAGTTGGACAAATTGGCAAACTTAAAGGTTGTCGCGTGGTTGGCGTCGCAGGTGGGGCTGAAAAATGCCATTATGCAGTACAAGAACTCGGCTTCGATGCTTGTATCAATTATCATGATGAAAATTTTGCAGAACAATTACAACAAGCAGTTCCCAACGGTATTGATATTTATTATGAGAATGTAGGGGGTAAAGTGTTTGATGCGGTATGGCCATTGCTTAACTCTGCGGCACGTGTACCGGTGTGTGGTGTGGTTTCGCAGTATAACGCTACCGAGCAAGCACAAGGGCCAGACCGTTTACCTGGCTTTATTTCCACTCTTTTAAGAAAGCGTATTCGCATGCAAGGCTTTATTATTTTTGATGATTATGGCAATCAGTATCCGGAATTCAATCAGCAAATGTCTGAATGGTTGAAAGACAGAAAAATCAAATATAAAGAGCATATGGTGCAAGGTTTAGATAACACGATCAATGCTTTCAATGGTATGTTAAAAGGCAAAAACTTTGGCAAAGTGGTTGTAAAAATTTAAAAAAATAGGAATATTATGATTACACTACATCATTTAGATCAATCACGTTCTTTTCGCATTTTGTGGTTACTTGAAGAAATCAAGCAGCCCTATGAGCTGAAAAGCTATTATCGTGACTCAAGCACGCATTTGGCCCCTGAATCTTTAAAAAACATCCATCCTTTAGGGAAATCTCCAGTATTGGAATGGGATGGCAAAGTTATTGCAGAGTCAGGCGCAATCGTTGAGTTATTAATTCAGAAACTTGCGCCGCATTTAGCACCAGATATGGATGAACCTACCTATGTCGATTATCTACAGTGGATTCATTTCTCAGAAAGCTCTGCCATGCTGCCATTTTTATTAAAAACGTTTAATGCGATTGAAACCAAGCAGGGTACGAAGTTGGTATTTCTAGAAAATTATACTCAAGTTGAGTTCGATAAAGTATTCGGCCATTTAAATGAATATTTAAAAGATAAAGAATTTCTAGTGGCAGACCGTTTAACCGGTGCTGACTTTATGATGGGCTTTGGACTACATGCTTTAGTTTATCATATGGGACAAGGTGAAAATTATCCCCATATCCAACGTTATGTAGCAGGTTTAAGCCAACTACCTAGCTGGCAAGCCGCAGTACAAATTGAACAAAATGGTGTGAAAAGTCAAAAATAGCAAGATTGATTTTTTAAAGGCAATTTAGAAAAAGAATCGTGATTGTCAAGTACATCTAGTTATAAAATAAGCTGACACTTATTTAAATTAAACGCCTAATGAATTTCATCGGGCGTTCTCTATTTTAAAGATAAGGAATTACCATTATTTAAGACAAGTTTCGCCTATTCTTCCCATCAAATTCCTATCAAAAGAGTTTGAATATCACGACGGTTACGTTGAAAGATATAATCAACTTCTGAAAGAAAGAAACGTGACTAACGCACAGCAAGATTAAATTATTCCTCGGGGTATTAAACAAGTAAACTACATCATTTTACTAACATAAACGCATATACGTAAAAATCACGCCCCGTTTAACTGGCAATAGTTTTTGAACCCTTGTATAAAAGTTTAAACGAATCTAGCAAGTCTTTATTTAATGTTAATACTCATCCAGTATTGAGGTTTTTTATCTTTTCTTGCCTGTGATCTAGGTTGTAATACTCTAATTTCATACTCACCTGAAGCAGGTAAAATATAAATACCATTATCATCAAGCTTTGGAGAATATTCTCCAAGATTGATGGAGTCTTTTAATTGATTACCCCATAAGTAAGTTTCAACATTTCCTCCAGTCAACCTCACTTTTAACTTTTGCCCTTTTTTAGCATAAAATTTGTAGGAATCATACTTGTATCCATCTATCCTTCCGTAATAATTTGCAGAGTAAGCTTTTTTAGCAAACTTAACTACAACAGTCTTTCGTATATCATTGTTATCATTTGCAAGTGCGGCAGGGCTAAGCATAGTTAAAGTTAGGGTCATAAAAGCACCAGCTAGTAATTTCGTATTCGCTATTTTCATAAGGTTACCTTAATTCTTGTATCGCCCCTGACATAGTAACATAAGTAATAAGTAACCATGAATCATGGAACAGAACTGTGAATAGTCATAACATAGAGTTGCACTTCAAATGTTAATTTAAGACTTGCGAAATCAATGGTTAATTAATTGGTCACTAAGGAATAGCCAATCTATATATAAACTTTATTTAACAAATACTTATAAAAATATATGATGCGTATCATACGCATCATATATAAAGCGTTCTATTTTGATATAATTGATCCAATCAACCCCTTATTAGGTTTCATTTAAATTCCATGAGTCTTACTGATATTAAAGTTCGCCAAGCTCATTGCAAGGAAAAAACCTGTTTTTTATCCGATGAAGATGGGCTTAGCCTGAAGATTGAGCCGAGTGGAAGAAAATCTTGGTGCTATCGCTATACAGATCCACAAACTAAAAAACGTCGACGCATTCAGTTAGGTCTTTATCCTGATTTATCGCTGAAAAAGGCACGACAAGTCAGAGATGACTTTAAAGACAATAATTTCTGTTTTGAACATGATACTGCCTCTAATCTTATCACCTTTGGTAAGGTCGGGGAGGAGTGGTTACAGTTCAAACTGAAGAATGCCTTCAACGATCTACCCCGCTGTGGTGTACTACAGTTAGCAGAAAGATGCTTACAGCAAGATATTTATCCAGACCTTCAGGATTTACCTTTTCAAAACATCAAGCGCTATGACCTGGTTTCAGTAATCAAAAAAATAGAGGGACGCCAAGTAAAAGAACCTGTCAAAAAAGCTTGTAGTTATTTGAACCAAATTTATGACTACGCTGTAGCGATGGGTTATTGTGAGTTCAACATCGCTCATGGTTTAAATAAAATCACCATTAACAGCAAAATCAAGAAAAATTATCCGTATTTGAAAGCGGAGGAAATATCTGATTTTAAGAATAAATTACAAAAATTGGATGCCCATCCCATTATTAAAAAAGCACTGATGTTCAAATTACATACTGGCGTGAGAGGGGCCGAATTGTTATTGGCTGAGCCTCATCATTTTGATTTAAATGAAAAAATCTGGAAAATACCTGCCTTGCATATTAAACAGTTTCGACGAAAAGTCATATTAGGCCATGAGATTCCAGATTTTTTAGTTCCACTTTCAAATCAGGCTTTAGAGATTTTGAAAGACGTCATGCAGTGGTCATACGGTGAAAAATACCTTTTTGCTAGCCCTCGCAAACACAATCAACCGATTCATTTTAATACTCTAAATATGGCCATACGTAAGATGGGGTATGGCAAACATCAACTATCTTCTCATGGATTACGTTCTACTTTTAGTACCATTTTGAATGACTCAGGTTTGTTCCAAGATAATTGGATTGAGGCACAACTTTCACATATTGATAAGAACCGTACCCGTGCCAGCTATAATCACGCTGACTATTTAGCTCAACGGACTGAAATGATGCAGTGGTGGGGTGATTATTTAAGTACTAGTAAGTGAAAATCGTACTTTTATACATAAACTTAAAACATGATGGGGTGTCAAATGGATAGTAAACAATATACTTACCGTGTTAAATGGTCAGCTGAAGATAATGGGTATGTTGGGTTGTGTGCTGAGTTTCCATCATTGTCTTAGCATGATGCGGATCAGTCTAAAGCATTCTCAGGAATAGAGGAGCTCGTTGCTGATGTTGTCGCTGATATGATTAGCAATAATGAAAAAGTTCCTACACCACTCTCCGGAAAAATATAGTAGGCAATTTATTGTCCTTGTTCTCAGTGGTTCAACAAAAACTAGCCCTCGAAGCTGCAGAACGTAGTGTGGGCATGAATCGTTTAGTATCAGTAAAAAGAGCTATGTAATTTTAGTCTTTACTAAGGTCTAGTAGGAGTGAGTGATAAAGCAGGAACAAGAATTTATGCTTCATATACTCTGTAAATCGTATGAATTTGAATTAATAGGTATTTTAAAAGAAAGTTTTCTTTGATTTAGTGTTTTTATATAAAAAAAATAATTTTTAAAAATAACTTAGGCTAATTGATAAACACTATCTGGAAAGATTAAAAGAAAATATTTTTTAATTTCTGCTAATTCATTTAAGGCAGGTTCTCTTTCTAGCAGTTGAAATGTCCAAATAAGTACAGCCTGATGATTATCATAGCAAGTATTTACTCCAAGAAAATTAGCCAATCCATAACTTCTATTGATGTTCATTTCTTTAATTAATTGATTTCCTAAGTCACGAGCTTGCTGGCTGATTAATAACTCATTTGGTAACACGGCGGTCATCTCCACAAAAAAATCTAATGCAGGTTCAATCCTTATATTTAAAAAGTTATAATTTAATTGAAATGGATAAAATATACTTTCTATAAGTTGTAATAACCTGCTGTAGGTTAATTTTAGCAAAGTATTACTCAGGCAACAACTTCAAATAACCCACAGCAAGTTATTTTTTGTAAATTAATTTAAATATGATTACTTGTAAGTTATCTAGCCTCATGGGCGATAGAAAAATTTTAAAATTAAGTGAAGTGGTGCATGCAACAGGTATCAATCGCAACACGCTCACAAGTATGTATTATGACCGTGCTGTACGTATTGAATTACCAGTCGCCGATAAGTTGTGTAAGTACTTTAACTGTACGATGAATGATTTGTTTGAGTTTAAGGAAGAAGTTGAAGAAAAAGATTAACTTAATACTTCGTTTGATAAGTTTTTCGAAGAAAAAGACTAGCCAATACTTAGTTTGATAAGTTTTTCTCTGCAGATCTAATATTGAATTTTATAAAATATCATTACAAACAGATACTAATTTCATTACTTCTAAAATGAAATCAATCGAATGGTAGAGTTTTTTTGCTATTTGCATTTTAAGGTGGGATTTTGAGGCCTTGTTGCGCAAACCTACCGATAAGGTCTTATACAGCAATAGCCTACACCTAAATTTATCGTACACCGAATTGGTCATCCTACAATCATGCTTTGATCAATCATGGTAATTTTACAATTTGGTTTGATACTAAGATTCAATGATATTCGCAGTCACAAGGAAAACATGGTCGAAATCAAACTTATTCTGACATAGCCATTCAGTGCTATCTCATGATTAAATCCTTATTTCGTCTTTCTGTATGCATGGTGACTGGCTTTGTCCAAAGCTTGATTAAACTTTGCGGATTAGATTGGACAGCTCTGGATTATTCAACCATTCGCAGAAGACAAAAGCATATTGATATTCAAATTAGCTATGAAAAGAGTTGCAATGGACTGCATCTACTCGTTGATTCCACGGATTTGAAGTTCTTAGGTGAAGGTGAATGGAAACGTAAAAAGCATTAGCCGAAATATCGTCGCCAATGGCGTAAACTTCATATTGGTATAGATACTAAAACCCTGCTAGGTAGAACACTATGGAAAAAATGGTCAGGCTATCATCGCCGAAGTTTGGTCGAAACAAAGATGCACTGCATCAAATTATTAGGCGATAAATTAATGGCAAGAAGCTTTCCTAGTCAGATGAGTGAAATTCATGCTCGCGTAGCAGTCCTCAACAGATTTATGGAATTAGGCCGACCTAATACCCGAGTTGTAACTTAAATTTGAGTTGCTTAGGAAAACTCAATCTTTAAAGGCTTTATGCAACAAAGAACTTCGAAATTGATTTATGGATTATGAGCACCCTAAGGGCTTATAATTCAAAATATTTTCAATTATGGGGTGGTGAATTTTGGATAAGGTGAAAGCAAAAAAAAATAGGGTAAGCGGATTAAATGGTTGATCTTACCTTTGCATGAGAGTGAGGCAAACCGGCATCTCATCGGATTATCTGGTTGGCACTCCAACCTACTGCTGATGCATGCTTCCCTCGCTAATTCCAGCAAGAACCCCACACGCCTTAACTTCCCGGTCATCGTTGCAACGCGCTCTTAGTGAAACGAGTTGTTTCTCAAGCGCCTGTAGAGCGGTTATCTGCGAGCGCACATGAGAGATGTGATCATCGAGCAAGGCATTGACAGCGGTACAGGACTGATGAGGGTCGTCCTGATAGCGCTTTAGTTCGTGAATTTCTGCCAGTGACAGATCCAGGATGCGGCAGCGACGAATAAAGGCCAGCCGCTCAACGTGTTTCTCGGTATAGACACGGTAACCGTTCTCCTGCCGACCAGGCGGCGGCAACAAGCCCTGCCGTTCGTAGAAGCGGATCGTCTGTGTATCTACCCCTACTGACTGTGCCAACTGACCAATACGCATCGGGTTCCTCCGCAACGGATTCTCTACGCTATTGACATTATAGCTACTATATAGTTTTAAATGAAAACCCGATCACATTCAAGTGGAGTCATATCATGAGTAAAAACTGCGGAGGCCCCTGTGGCGACCATGCAAGGCCTGCGTCGGATACCGATATGCAGGCCTCCTCCGATGCGTCGGGGGAATGGGTCAGTGTTTATGCCGTGCCGAAGATGGACTGTCCATCAGAAGAGCGCATGATTCGCCTGGCCCTGAACGGCGTTGAGGGGATTCGGGCACTGTCCTTCGACTTGTCGAACCGCCGGTTGAAGGTCGTGCATGACGGTGAGGTCGAGCCCGTCACCTCGAAACTGAAGACCTTGGGGCTAGGCGCCTCGCTTCAGGAAACCGTCGCTGCAAATCCGGAGACCATCAAGGCCGCCGAGTTTTCGGCAGCTTCTGCTAAGCAAGAATCCGGGACCCTGCGCTGGTTGCTCGGCATCAATGCACTTCTGTTCGTGGTGGAAATGACTGCCGGTCTGATCGCCCGGTCCACTGGCCTGATTGGAGAATCCCTGGACAATTTTGCCGATGCGGCGGTGTACGGGCTTGCCCTTTATGCGGTTGGACATAGCGTGAAAATGCAGGTACGTGCCGCGCATCTTGCTGGTGTACTGCAACTGATCTTGGCTGTGGGCGTACTCATAGAGGTGGTGAGACGCTTTGTATTCGGTAGTGAGCCTGAATCGCTGGTGATGATGGCTATCGCATTCGTCGCATTGATTGCCAATACCAGTTGTCTGCTGCTCATATCCAAACATCGGGAGGGCGGGGCGCACATGAAGGCAAGCTGGATATTCTCGGCCAACGACGTGGTGATCAACCTGGGGGTCATCACCGCCGGCGCTCTGGTCGCGTGGACCGGGTCCAATTATCCGGATCTGATTATCGGCACCATCGCGGGGGTAATTGTACTTAACGGTGCTAGACGCATTCTGGCGCTCAAGGATTAAGCAATGTCCATTTTTGGCAAACATCTGTCACCGTACGCTCTGTTGTCCATATCGGGCCTGCTGGCAGCGTCTGATCAGGCCATAAAATGGCTGGTGCAACAATCAATGGCATATGGCGAGTCTATTTCAGTGACCTCATTCTTTAACTGGGTACACGTATGGAATACCGGTGCCGCATTCAGTCTTTTTGCGAATGGTGGAGGCTGGCAGCGCTACTTTTTTATCGGAATCGCGGTAGTGGTCTCGATTTTTCTGATCAAGCTGATCCTTGAAAATCGTCATAAAGGAGAAGCCATCGCTTACAGTCTTATCCTCGGTGGCGCCATGGGCAACCTGATTGACCGGGTCTTTCGCGGCTATGTTGTGGATTCCTTTGATTTCTATTGGCGAGACTGGCATTGGCCGGCCTTCAACCTGGCTGATATTGCAATTGTCCTCGGTGCCTTACTTTTAGTTTCCAGCGGCTTTGTTGCACAAACCTATCTGTAAAGGCTTTTTCAGCGATATAATTTTCAAATGAAGAAGCCTACACACAAAATCTACCGCACAACCAATTGGCCCGCATATAACCGAGCACTCATTAATCGCGGAAATATTGCCCTTTGGTTTGATCCTGCTACGCAATGGTATGCTCCATCAAAAGGCAAACAAGGGCGAAATCAAACCTACTCCGACGCAGCCATCCAATGCTGCTTAATGATTAAATCCTTATTCCGTCTATCTTTACGTATGGTCACTGGCTTTGTGCAAAGTCTGATTAAACTTTGCGGATTAAATTGGACCGCACCAGATTACAGTACGCTTTGTAGAAGACAAAAGCATATTGATATTGCAATCAGCTACCAAAAAAGTAGCGATGGGCTGCATCTACTCGTAGACTCTACAGGGATGAAGTTTCTAGGTGAGGGCGAATGGAAACGCAAGAAACATGGAGCTGAATATCGTCGCCAATGGCGTAAACTACATATTGGTATAGATGCCAAAACCCTACAAATACGCGCTATTCAGCTCACAACCAATAATGTCTGTGATTCACAGGTGCTTGGTGATTTACTTAATCAGATTCCACAAGATGAGCAGATTGACTCTGTTTATACCGATGGAGCTTATGACACCAAGCAATGCCGTCAGGTCATTGCAGATCGGCAAGCACATGCGGTGATTCCACCTAGAAAAAATGCGAAACCATGGAAAGATACAAAGAGTAGCTCGCTAGAGCGAAATGAATTACTTCGAACAATTAAACGTTTAGGTAGGACACTATGGAAAAAATGGTCAGGCTATCATCGCCGAAGTTTGGTTGAGACTAAAATGCACTGCATCAAATTATTAAGAGATAAACTCAGTGCAAGGAGCTTTGATAGCCAAGTCAATGAGGTTCATGCACGTGTAGCAGTCCTCAACAGATTTACGGAATTAGGTCGACCACTTACCCAAGTTACGCCTTAAATTTGGCTCAATTAGGGGCGCTTTGCCTTTCAAATCTTTGTGCAACAAAGCCATTTGGAATATAAATAAGATTTAGTTAAAATTAACATTATTCATATAAATTAACATTATGTATTACATTTACTAATAATTTAAAATAATTAGTAGAAAAAAATTATGTTTTAATTATTTCTTTGATTATATAAGTTGAGAGTAAAAAATGATTAATACGGAATTTTCAAAGTGTATTTCTGCATGTACAAACTGTTCACTTATTTGTACTGAATGTGCAACTTCTTGTTTAAAAGAAAAAGATTTAGAGATGATGCGTGAATGTATTCAACGTTGTCTAGAATGTGCAGATATTTGTCAGTTATGTGTGCGTATGCAACAACATAACTCACCTTTCCTCAAAGAGATTTGTGAGCTTTGTGCTAAGATCTGTGAATATTGTGCGGAAGAGTGTGAAAAACATTCACATGATTATTGTAAAAAATGTGCTGAGGCTTGCCGTCAGTGTGCAGAAGAATGTCGAAAAATTGCCATGTAAAATACTTCAATAATGTTAATTATATGGCTCTAGACTAACATAATCATTCTACTAGTCTAGAGCCTTTCCTAAAATTAACATAATACACCTTATACGAAATTCTTATATTTTTTTCTTTATTTTTCAATGGTATAATACAATCTTTAAAGCCCCTTTTCTCCAATCGGGGCTTTTTTATGATTTATTACGTTCTCTAATCCCCCCATTTCTCTTAGGTCTCTTTTGTTAGCGCTGACTGGATATTGACGGTCATTTAATTCACAGCTTTAACCAAATCGAACTATATACATTTTCAAATTTCGTACTTGAGCGAAAGTAGGAAAGTGTTGCCTGGAGAGAATAAGAAATGGGTTCTACACGACTATTGACCAATATTATTCAGCGTAAAGTCATGTTGCCAGAAGAAATGTCACCTTCAATGCAGCGTGACAATTTTGAAGTGACACTGACTGATTTTGAAAAGCATCCAATCATCAAATGTTTATTTAAGGCGGATAACCAGCGTTCTACGGAATGTTGGAGCGTGCAAGAAATTGCAAACTTTATTGAGGATTGCACAGAAGATCAAAACATCAATTTATGCATTTTGTATTGGAAAGATATACACAGCAATATTTACATTATTGATGGAGCACATCGTCTTTCCTGTATCTATGCGTGGATCAATAGATATTTTGCGGATGAGCAAGTCCCTCAAGCACCTAATTTCAATGATCAACAAAAACAAGATATTCGTTACCTCCGCAATTATTTAGGAGATCTTGCTGATTTTCAAAAAATTTGTACTGATGCCGAATTTGCAGAAAAAAAAATCGAAATTAGGCGATATTAAAATCAGTTTCCGGCAGGTACTGGGGACTCCGGAAGATGCGCGACGGGTATTTCAATCTATTAACTCAGATACTAAACGTTTAGATAAATATGAGGAATATCACCTAAGAAATCGCGGTAGTGACGCGTATTATGCGATCTATGCCTGTTGTTATATCAATGACAATAAATCTAACCTAGAAGAGCTCCAATATACACGTTTAAATGAGTTGATTGAGTTAGGGGAGAGGATCCACCAGTTACTTTTTTCGACCATTTTATTAGACAATGAAATGAGTCATGGCAAAAAAATTGGCCTGGTCAATGAGCTGATGAATATCATTGCGGGTGATCAGATTCATAATATTATGAGTCTGAATCAGGGGGAGCGCGTTGAAAACCTAATGTCGCATCTGTTGACCATTCTTTGCAGAATAGCGACGCCTGTAAAAAATGCTGGGGTTCCGAGTTTGGGCTTACATCCATACTTATATTTTTATAAGGATCAGAGTTTTCAGATTACTTCTTTTCTTGCATGGTTTTCAATTGTGTATGAAATTCATGAAAGCCGCATGCAGATTCATCATCGAAAGATTAGTTTCAAGGACTTCACCCGGGTACGCCGTAGTATTGAGTTCTTGATCGCCAATTTCCCCGTGGCGACCACCGAAACGGTCGGCAAGTTCGGCAGTGGTATCAAGGGCTATGATCGGCTACAAATTGTCTATAAAGCCTTTATTTGCTTAAGCTTGGAAATGGAGGTTGATTTTGATGATGAGGAATGCCTGAATACCTTTATTCTGTCCATGTCTAAGGCCTTCAAGTACATAAACTTTAACGAGTTTTATGTCGAAAGATTTTTGGGTGGTTATGATGATGCAGTCGTCAAGCATGTGGTGGGATATGTGGAGTCGATTAGTCCAATTTCTCGGTCAAAGCCCAAGGCCTTTTCGGGGTCGTCTCAGGAAACGGAAAATATAGCACGCTAAGGATTTTCACTCCGACTTCTTTTAACGATATCCAACACGGTATTTTTGCTTAGATTGACCAGCCGACCGACTTGTCGATAAGAGTGTCCAGCAGACACCAACTCCAACACTTTAGGTGCCAGACGATCTGACTTGGTACGTTGACCAGGACGACGACCAAACACAACGCCCCGCGCTTGTGCCGCTGCTACACCAGAGCGCACACGTTCACGTAGTAAATCTCCCTCAAACTCTGCTAATGCAGACATCACAGAAGCCATGAGCTTTCCCTGAGATGTGGAAAGGTCAAACTGCAAACCTGTTTGTGCCACCAGAGATACCCCGAAATGCCCAAGATCTTGTAATGACTGTACGAGATCCACGGTGCTTCTGCCCCAGCGTGTCAATTCCGTCACCAAGATGGCATCGATTTCACGAGATTGCGCCATGGTCATCAAGTATTTTCTTTGCAATCTCTCATCCTTACTGCCTGATGCAGTTTCTTTCCAAACACCGACAACATCGTAGCCGCAACGATTGGCGTAGGCACGTAGGTCATATTCCTGTCGTTCGCAGGACTGATCGTTCGTTGATACTCGGCAATAAATGGCCGCATTCTGTCCCAATTGAACCTCCTTGCGAAATTGCAGCGCAAAGCTAAGCGTGGCGGTACAAAATAATGTACCTTTAATAGTTTAGTTTATTTGGGACTAATGAGCCATGCCGCGCCATTCTATTTTGTCGTCCACGGAATTGGGAAGCCTGTTCGAAATTCCAGATGATAGAGCTTTTATGCTTCAGCATTACACTCTGAGTGATTCTGATAAATCCATAGTCCATCAACATCGAGGGGCATCCAACAAGCTAGGCTTTGCAATTCAACTTTGCTACATGCGTTACCCTGGAGTGATATTGGGTATTAACGACGAACCATTCAAACCCTTACTTTTCATGATGGCTGCTCAACTTAGTATATCAGTGGACTGCTGGAATGATTATGGTCAGCGCGAGCAAACAAGACGAGAACATATTGCCGAATTGAAAAAAGTTTTTGGGTTCAAACTATTCACCTTGAGTGACTATCGGCAATCGGTCAATATGATGGTGGATTTGTCCCTTCAGACAGATAAAGGTCTTATTTTAGCCACAACTCTCGTTGAAAATTTACGACAAAAATCAGTCCTTTTGCCAGCTATAAATGCAATTGATAGTATTTGCGCAGAAGCAATCACATCTGCCAACCGCATAATTTATACTGCTTTGACGAGCTCACTTTCAGAAACTCATCGTCAAAATATAGATGCTTTGCTGAACCGTAAAGAGGGCAGCAAACTGACAATATTGGGGTGGCTTAGACAGTCACCAGCTAAACCAAACTCAAAGTACATGCTTGAGCACATTGAGCGGCTGAAGTGCTTACAAGCCATCGATCTACCTGAAGACATTGGAAAACACGTTCATCAAAATCGCTTACTGAAAATTGCTCGCGAAGGTGGGCAAATGACTCCTGCTGATTTGGCCAGATTTGAATCTCAACGTCGATATGCCACTTTGGTAGCAATCGTTGTGGAGAGTATGGCCACGATCACCGACGAAATTATTGACCTGCATGATCGCATTATTGGAAAGCTATTTGCTATCGCAAAAAATAAACACCAGCAACAATTTCAATCATCAGGTAAAGCGATCAACGACAAAGTGCGTTTGTATGGGCTTATCGGGAAAGCCTTGCTAGATGCCAAGCAAAATGGCAGTGATCCGTTTGCCGCCATCGAAACTGTTATTTCATGGGATGCTTTTGCAGCAAGTATTACTGAGGCAGAAAAACTGGCGCAACCCGAAGACTTTGATTTTTTACCACGAATTGGCGAGAGCTATGCAACTTTACGCCGTTACGCGCCAGAACTTCTTGCCATACTTAAATTGCGTGCTGCCCCAGCAGCAAAAGATATGCTTGCCGCTGTAGAGTTGCTCCGCAGCATGAATGTTGATAATACACGAAAAATCCCCTCTAATGCTCCAATAGCGTTTATCAAAAAACGGTGGGCAAGACTAGTCTTTACCGATGATGGTATTGATCGCCGCTATTACGAAATATGTGTGTTATCTGAACTTAAAAACTCGCTACGGGCTGGGGATCTCTGGGTACAAGGCTCTCGCCAATTCAAAGACTTCGATGAGTATTTAGTGACTGCTGATAAATTTAATCAGCTAAAACAGTCCAATGAGTTACCTCTAACCATTACTACTGATTGTGATCTATATTTGCAAAGTCGCCTTTCACTATTGGAGCAGAAATTAGCAATCATTAATCGCATGGCAGCGACCAACGATTTGCCTGATGCGATGATCAATCAATCTGGTCTAAAAATAACACCTCTCGATGCCGTGGCTCCTGATACAGCCCAAACTTTAATTGACCAAACAGCAATGCTGTTACCACATATCAAGATCACCGAATTATTAATGGAGGTCGATGAATGGACAGGCTTTACTCGACACTTCACTCATTTGAAAACGGATGACACTGCGAAGGATAAAGCGTTATTGCTCACGACCATACTGGCTGATGCAATTAATTTAGGGCTGACGAAAATGGCCGAATCATGTCCTGGTACAACTTATGCCAAACTCTCATGGCTACAGGCTTGGCATATCCGTGATGAAACTTATTCAACGGCATTGGCCGAATTGGTGAATGCTCAATTGAAACAACCTTTCGCTGAAAACTGGGGAGATGGCACTACCTCCTCATCAGATGGCCAACGCTTCCGCGCAGGTGGCAGAGCTGAAAGTACAGGACATATCAATCCAAAATATGGCGCAGAGCCTGGAAGGTTATTTTATACACACATTTCTGATCAATACGCACCATTTAGCAGTAAGCTGATCAATGTGGGCGTTCGTGATTCAACCTATGTTCTTGATGGGCTGCTGTATCACGAGTCTGATTTACGCATCGAGGAACACTACACCGATACGGCTGGATTCACCGACCATGTTTTTGCACTCATGCACATGCTAGGGTTTCGATTTGCACCACGAATTCGTGATCTGGGCGATACGAAACTCTATATTCCAAAGTCAGACATAGACTATGCCGCACTTAAACCCATGATTGGCGGCACACTGAATATCAAACAGATTCGTACTCATTGGGACGATATTTTGCGTCTGGCCGCATCAATCAAGCAAGGGACTGTCACAGCGTCGCTAATGCTACGTAAACTCGGTAGTTATCCACGACAGAATGGTTTGGCATTGGCATTACGAGAGCTGGGGCGTATTGAGCGCACACTGTTTATCTTGGATTGGTTGCAAAGCGTAGAACTACGCCGTCGGGTTCAAGCTGGATTAAATAAAGGTGAAGCCCGTAATGCATTAGCGCGCGCCGTTTTCTTTTATCGATTGGGTGAGATTCGAGATCGAAGCTTTGAGCAACAGCGTTATCGAGCCAGTGGCTTGAATCTAGTGACCGCCGCCATTGTATTGTGGAACACGGTTTATTTAGAGAGAGCGACTAACGCCCTACGAGGGCATGGTCGCACAGTCGATGATACCTTGCTGCAATATCTGTCACCGCTGGGGTGGGAGCACATCAATTTAACTGGGGATTATCTATGGCGAAGCAAAGCCAAGATAGGTGGTGGAAAATTTAGGCCATTGCGCGCAATTGAAAAACCTTAGCGTGCTATATTTTCCGTTTCCTGAGACGACCCCTATCATTACGACGAACTTGAGCTTCTCGGAATGGAGCAATGTATTTGGTGATGCTAAGTTGACGACTGCACTGCTGGATCGACTGACTCATCATTGCCATATCATCGAAACGGGTAATGAATCCTATCGTTTTAAGCAAAGCACGGAGGAAGCCAAGCAGCGTATAAAGAAACGAGAAGCAGAGAAAGGAGAGTTATTTTAACCGTCGATCAGTGAAGAAAAAGCAACAGCAATTGATCGATTTATCCACAGCAGTGTAGTACGCTACATTGCTTAAATGCCTGGTCAATATTCAACGAGCATCGCTGGTCAATATTAAGTGAGCGTCAACAATCTTGGGCATTTCGGGGTATCTCTGGTGGCACAAACAGGTTTGCAGTTTGACCTTTCCACATCTCAGGGAAAGCTCATGGCTTCTGTGATGTCTGCATTAGCAGAGTTTGAGGGAGATTTACTACGTGAACGTGTGCGCTCTGGTGTAGCAGCGGCACAAGCGCGTGGCGTTGTGTTTGGTCGTCGTCCTGGTCAACGTACCAAGTCAGATCGTCTGGCACCTAAAGTGTTGGAGTTGGTGTCTGCTGGACACTCTTATCGACAAGTCGGTCGGCTGGTCAATCTAAGCAAAAATACCGTGTTGGATATCGTTAAAAGAAGTCGGAGTGAAAATCCTTAGCGTGCTATATTTTCCGTTTCCTGAGACGACCCCTAACTGAAGACATTGACGGTGGATGGGCTGCAATGGGAATTAAAACCTCTACAGAGTTCACAGCGGGTTGCAAGCGTTGGGTTGAGTTGAGGTTATCGGATTGGAAGTGGAGGGCTGCCATATGATTGCCATCTCTGACATAGCGTTTTAAGGTATTTTTCTAGGGCGTATTGATGTTTCAACGTATTAACAATCATACGAACAACCTCATTCTCTCAGGTCATTTTCTTCTTGCCGATGGGTGATTTTTCGCCGATAAGCACTTGGTGATACACCAAACCAGCGTTTAAACGCGCGCCGAAAATTAGCAGAGTCGTGGTAATTCAGTAAGCTGGCAATTGCCTCGACCGATATTTGAGGGTCATGTAAATAACTACTGGCTTTCTCAGATAAAATCCGATCTCGAATCAGCCGGTAACTCGTGTTCTCTTTGACCAGACGTCTGGCCAGCGTACGCTTATTCATAAACAAGGCTGCAGCCAGATCCTCTTCACTCAGTTGCCCGAGCGGATAGGACAGCATGGCTTTTTGCACTTGGTAGGTGGTGCTGTGTTGTTGGGTCTTGAGCCGGTTGAGGATCATTTCGCATTGTTGCATCGCCAGCAGATAGCTATCGTGCTGCGCGGATGCATTGGCAATCAAGCACAACTCGGTCGGCACTCGGATCGACAGTTGTGGCTGATCAAACTGATAGGTACCGGCAAGATAATCCGCGTAACAGGCATGATGATCGGGGGCGGGATGGCTAAACTGAATCACCGCCTCGGTCAGCGGTCGTCCAACAATAAATTCGGCACATTCCGAAAAAATCACCGCAACAGTTTCGGACAGTAGCCGATGTACTGCATGACTCAAGGTCTGCTCAAAGAAAATCAAGCAGGTCGTCCACTCAGCATTGGTGTGTGTTTCGAGCCTAATCAAACTCATACGGGTCGGCAAAAAAGTTTGAAACGCTTGTAACACGGCCAATAAGTTCGGGCTGCTATTGATTAAAAAGCCCATCGAGCCATGTGTTGACGGCGTGAGCCGCTGCCCTAAACGCAAGCCAAACTGATCGGATGCGGACAACTCCAAGCTATTTTGTAAGATTTGAATCTGTTGGCTGGCCGTGATCATCGTGTCGTCACGCATCAGTTGTTCAGCGGTCAGCGTGGTGAATTTTAATAGTTTAGGTAGGTCACGCGCCTGCAAGTCCAGCTCTCGGCCAATCAGACGGGTATAGCTACAGGGGATATTAGCAGATTCACTTGTACTGGCGAGACCAGTCAGCAGACTTGGATGCAACATGGCTCAAACACCTCAATAACAGACCAGTATGAAAGAACATCGACTAGAAAAATGCAATCGACGATGGGGCTACAGCGCCATAATCGTCTTTTAATGACCCTATATTGTCAACAAGAGACCTGTAAGCAGTATGGATACATGTCTATTATGAGTAAAGAGGGATGGCTATTTTCATCGGCGTCACCAGCAACCGTATACCACACAGGAGTAGTAATAATGGGTCAAATTACATTGATCGAGTATGACGGTACCGCCACCGTACTTGACATCGAAGCGGGCAAGTCGCTGATGCAACTGGCTATCGATCACGGCGTATCCGGCATTGATGGAGATTGCGGTGGCGAATGTGCTTGTGGAACCTGTCATGTGATCGTTGACGGTGCTTGGCTGGCGGCGACAGGACAGCCCAATGACGAAGAGGCGCGCATGCTAGAGATGGTACCAGAAGGTACGGCGTCGTCTCGTTTGGCGTGCCAGATTCAATTGTCCGATGCAATGGATGGCATGGTGGTGCATTTGCCTGAGTTTCAAATGTAGTGACGGCAGATTTCAACAGCTGTTAAGCATCATCATTGAGGAATGAATCATGAAAAACATGCAAGCCACACTAAACCAAATTTCAGCCCTGCTGCCGATACCCATGCATTTACAAGTGAAAGGCATGCAGGTGTTCCAAAAGGTCAAGCAACGGGTGACACAGGCGCAACCGTTCCCTGATTTTGTAGAAAAGCCAATCCCCGATGTTGCCACGCTCAAGCTCGAAGACATCGATATGAGCAATCCGTTTTTATATCGACAGCATCAATGGCAGTCATACTTTAAGCGGCTACGCGACGAGCGTCCTGTTCATTACCAAAAAAGCAGTCCATTCGGTGCATTTTGGTCGATTACCCGTTATGACGATATTGTGTTCGTGGACAAATCCCACGAGCTGTTTTCGGCGGAACCGGTGATTGTGATTGGCAAGCCGCCCGCCGGACTGGATGTGGAAATGTTTATTGCAATGGATCCGCCTAAGCACGATGTGCAGCGTCAAGCGGTACAAGGTGTGGTCGCACCGAAAAATTTAAAAGAAATGGAAGGGCTGATCCGCAGTCGGGTACAAGAGATTTTGGATGATTTGCCGCTCGATACGCCGTTTGATTGGGTGGAGCGGGTGTCCAAAGAAATCACCGCACGCATGCTGGCGACCTTGTTAGATTTTCCGTATGAACAGCGGCACAAGCTGGTGTACTGGTCTGATACGTTGGCGGGCAGCGCAGAAGCCACGGGCGGTGAGATTAGCGACAACGATGTGCTTTTTAATGCCGCCGCTGATATGGCCAAGCAGTTTGCCGCGCTGTGGCATGCCAAGGCGGCTCAGCAAGCGGCAGGTGAGCCGATGGGATTTGATTTGATTAGCTTAATGCTGAGCAATGACGATACCAAGGATTTGATTCACCGTCCGATGGAGTTTTTGGGCAATTTGGCCTTGCTGATTGTCGGTGGGAATGACACCACGCGGAACTCCATGACCGGCGGGGTATATGCGCTGAACCTGTTTCCTGAGCAGTTTGTCAAACTGAAAAACCAACCGAGCCTGATTCCAAATATGGTGTCCGAGATCATTCGCTGGCAGACCCCACTGGCGTATATGCGTCGCATCGCCAAGCAAGACATCGAGATGCACGGCCAAACCATCCGTAAGGGCGACAAGATCTTAATGTGGTATGCCTCGGGCAATCGTGACGAGCGGGTGATTGAACAGCCAGATGCGTTTTTGATTGATCGTAAAGGTGCACGCAATCATTTGTCATTTGGCTTTGGTGTGCATCGCTGTATGGGCAATCGCTTGGCCGAGATGCAGTTGCGGATTCTGTGGGAGGAGTTATTGCTTCGCTTCGACAATATTGAGGTATTGGGTGAGCCAGAGTTGGTGCAGTCTAACTTTGTGCGCGGCTATGCCAAGATGATGGTCAAACTGACTGCCAAAGCGTAGGTATCAAAATAGGCGACAGAGGCATTTTGCAACTGTCGTCGGCAACAATTGATGCTGTGCATCAACCATGAACTGAGTGAATTCATATGCAAACAATCGTCATCATTGGCGCAAGTCATGCTGCGGCGCAGTTGGCGGCAAGTCTGCGGCCAGATGGCTGGCAGGGCGAGATTGTGGTGATCGGCGATGAGCCGTATTTGCCGTATCATCGACCGCCGTTGTCCAAGACCTTTTTATGCGGTGCACAACTGGTCGATGAGTTATTGATTCGGCCAGCCGCTTTTTATCAAAAAAATCAGATCGAATTTCGGCACGGGCGGGTGGTTGCGATTGATCGGGCAGCGCGCAGCGTGACACTACAAGATGGCAGTACGCTTGCGTATGACCAGTTGGCGCTGTGTACCGGTGCACGAGTCAGGACGGTGTCGCTGGCTGGGTCTGATTTGGCAGGTGTGCATTATCTTAGAAATATCAGCGATGTACAGGCTATCCAGCCATTTGTACAACCCAACGGCAAAGCAGTGGTGATCGGTGGTGGCTATATCGGTCTTGAAACAGCCGCCGCATTGACCGAGCAGGGCATGCAGGTGGTGGTCTTGGAAGCCGCCGAGCGGATTTTGCAGCGGGTAACTGCACCGGAAGTGTCGGACTTTTATACGCGGATTCATCGCGAACAGGGTGTGACGATTCATACCGGTGTGTCGGTCACGGCGATCACGGGTGAGGGGCGGGCGCAAGCGGTGCTGTGTGCCGATGGTTCGATGTTCGATGCAGATCTGGTGATCATCGGGGTCGGGGTTGTACCGAATATCGAGTTGGCGCTGGACGCGGGCTTGCAGGTGGACAATGGTATTGTGATTGATGAGTATTGCCGTACCAGTGCGCCAGAGATTGTGGCCATCGGGGATTGTGCCAATGCGTTTAATCCGATTTATCAGCGGCGGATGCGCTTGGAGTCGGTACCAAACGCCAATGAACAGGCCAAAATTGCCTCGGCGACCTTGTGTGGCTTACAGCGGACCTCGAAGAGTTTGCCTTGGTTTTGGTCAGATCAGTATGATCTAAAGTTGCAGATTGCGGGACTCAGTCAGGGGTATGATCAGATCGTGATTCGGGGTGATGTGCAGCAAAGGCGTAGCTTTGCAGCGTTTTATTTGCAGGCGGGTCGCCTGATTGCGGCGGATTGTGTGAATCGTCCGCAGGAGTTTATGCTAAGCAAAAAGCTGATCACGGCTGGTACGGCGGTCGATCCACTGCGGTTGGCGGATGAGTCGATTGCGGTACAGGCGTTGATGGGGTAGCTTAAAACTACATCAGGCTAGATTTGCATTACGCTGATTCAGATGTTAATCAGAATGGCATCGATAGATACCTGTGAGAGCAAGTCAGGTGCAGCTTTGGCTTTGTGTAATTCACCACCCGTGATCGCAAACACGATGGGTAATCCATACCCATCTACGGCAAGATGGATCTTACTTGTCTTGCTACCTCGACTTAAGCCAATCGCCTCCTGATCGTGAGTTGCAGCACGTGCATTATGTTGATGTGCCTTGACGTAATTGCTATCCATAACCCCTACTCTATATCAGAGTCAGTAGATAAAACCCTGAGTATGCTTTGGAAAAAACCTTTTGCTGACCAGTCGTTGTATCTTTTGTAGAGATTAGGCTGCTGACCAAACTCAGTCAGGAGGTAGGTCTAGCCATGGACATTTCACCCACATTCTGTAGAGCATGGCTTCTACGGTGAGCCGTAAATTTGGTTTGTGATCAATGTCCTGTTGCTTGAGCATAGGAGAAATCTTTGCTCAATGTTGGTCGTTCAGCATAAAGCGTGGCATGGTGGACTCGGATGGGGAGAGCTTTAATTCTCTGAGTCTGCCTCCAATTTGCAATCAATATTTTCAAACGTCAACACACTCTAATGTAAAAAAACTAACATTAAAAAAACACCTCTGCCAAAAGGTCTGGTAGCTATATTCGATGTCAAAGATGATCTGGCTCACCTGCTGCGTTGTTAACTCATTCTATCAAATTTTGAGGACAGGCTTGACATTTGGTCAATCGACCAATATATATTCAAAATATGCATTTGGTCATTTGACCAATACCCGTTGAATTCTTGTGTGATATTTGCTGTGCCTGACCAAGGTGAAAAATATTGCTCAAGGTCAAATGTGATAGCAGGTTTACAGACATTCGATGCCTTTACAAGGAAACTCTCGCCATGACTCATATGATCAATATCCAGCCACGTAAGCCGCGGTTTGATTTAAGTGATGTTCCAGTTTTTTGGAACGACGGTGACCCGGTGTTAACACGCTTCTTTGATGCACTTTCTATTCACTTCCCCGATGGAGAGCGTTTTTTTATTCAGTCGGTGCGTAACTATCAGGATCTGGTCACAGATCCTAAACTGAGAGAAGATATCAAAAACTTTTTTCGCCAAGAAGCGCAACATGGCATTGTGCATGACCAGTATAATGCGGTGATGCAGTCGCAAGGCATTCATGTCGAAAAGGTCATCGCAAGATTCAAATTATTTATTCGGCTCTCCCAAAAACACCTGCCCGCCAAGTATCTGTTGGCCATGACAGCTGCCTTTGAACATATTACTGCTGTACTAGGCGAGGGTGCTATGGAGGGTGAGGGTGAGATGTTCAAGAATGCTCATCCCGCAATGCGTGCCATGTTCATGTGGCATGGGGTAGAAGAAGTCGAACACAAAACAGTAGCCTTTGATGTTTACGAAACAGCGGCAGGTGGGGGGTATTTCACCCGCGCATCTGCTTTGATTATCGGAACGCTACTGGTACATGCGGTGGTTGGCTCAGTTCTTTGGCATATGTTGAAAATTGACAAACTACAAGGTCAGCCATTGGTGCTTGCTAAGGGATTTTATCGCCTCTATGGACCACGTGGCCTGATTACCAGACTTATTCCACGCTATCTGGACTGGTTTAAGCCAGGTTTCCATCCTAGCGACACCGAAATCCCAGAAAAGGTTAATTCTTGGCTGGCTGAATATGATAAGCATCAAGACCCTATGGAAGCGTCACGAATTGTTTTTAATGTCCCCATTGCAAAAGCTGTATAGATCAGGAGAGACCGTGAAAGACTCGACTCGACTTGACCAAGTCGAGTAACCTGTCTTATTGATATAATGTTATGAGTCAAACTATGTTGAGTAGTGAATCTACGCGAGTCGAAGTTGCTGACCGCGAGAGAGTATTAGCCGCTTCTGCCAAGCTGTTTCGAGAAAAGGGTTTTGAGCGTACCAGTGTGCGAGAAATTGCCAGTGCTTGTGGTATTCTTCCAGGCAGTCTGCATTACCGCTATCGTAGTAAAGACGATATTTTGGTTGATATGATGCGGCTTGCTATTGAGAGAACTATTTACAGGATTGTTGAGGCGACTTCCGCGATTCAAGATCCACTCAAAAAAATGCAATCGGCACTGCAGACACATGTCGATATCCTTATGTCGGGTGACGATATGGTTTATGTGTTGTTGTTTGAGTGGCGCTCGGTACATGGAGTCGCACGTGAGCAGATTATTGCTGAGAGAGACAGATACGAGCGATATTGGCAGACAATTCTTGATGATCTGCAGTCTTATGGTTGTATCCGAAACGATGTGGATGCAGATCTGTTAAGACTGATTGGGCTAGGAGCAATAAACTGGGCTGCCACTTGGTATAAAGAAAATGGTAAGTACAATCTTGAACAGATCGCGGATGCGATATGGCAGATGATGACAAGAGGCATCCTTAATCCAGATTTTCACGAAGAGGCAAAAAACCTGTGACCAACTATAAGACTCCATCCCGTATCACGCACGCCATCGGGAGGCATTGTGGCAGCTCCGCAATTCGTGATTTGCTCGAGTTTAATGGGCTGAATATTTCCGAGGCCATGTGCTTTGGATTAGGCTCAGGGCTTGGCGTGACCTATTTGGAAATGGCTGACGCCCCTGTGCCATTTTTAGTGCATGTGCGGTCTTTGGGGTTTGAAGCGCGCGTATTTGAAAGTATCGGTATACCCTTTGAGTGGCAAACCTTCGAGTCACCCGAATCGGCAGCCACCGCGCTGGAGAAATGTTTGGATGCGGGTCACCCCACCCTGTTGCTGACGGATATTTTTTATTTACCTTACTTCAACAGCAGCACGCACTTTCCCGGTCACGCCATAGCCGCTTGGTCGAGAAATCCAGAGACAGGTGCGGTATTTGTCACCGATACCGAGCGTCCGAGTGTTTTGTCGGTGACGCGAGAGGCACTGACCCGCGCACGTTTTTCTACACAGCCCCCATTTATTCACTATGGCAATATGTTCACGCCCACCGCGTTTCAAGGCGAAATTACCCCCGAGATGATTACCGGTGTCATCCATGACAACGCCAAGTCATTAGCTGTGAGTGGCATATCGGCACTGGAAACATGGCTGGCCGAACTGAGTCGTTGGGGAGCCACAGGCGATTGGCACTGGACGACCCGATTTGCCTACCAAATTATTGAAAAGCGTGGCACAGGTGGCGGCGGCTTCCGCAAAATGTACGCTGAATTCCTTGATGAAGCGGTTCACTATGACGCAAGTGTACAGCAATATCGACTGCCCCTGTTAATGAGGGCTTGCGAAAAAGCATGGACGGCATTAGCCATGTGTTTGAAGTCTGCCTCGGAAAGCACAAACTTTCCATATGCCGCCATTGAAGAGGCCATTGTGGCGGTGATGCAGGCCGAACGTAATTATACAGATGCCGCCCTTGCACTTTGAGACGTGCCGCTAATTTTTTCGCAATAAAATCAGCCAGCAATGGCGGGAGTTCAAAAATGGACAGTAATAACACGGCACACCTGACCATGGCTAAGGCGTTTTTTGGTACTAATCACCCTTTATTCAATATGTTCAATATTAGTGTTGGTGCAGTGAGCGATGGTCATGCCGAGATGACGATGCCCTTCTCTGAGCAACTCTCTGACCGTAAAGGCTCACTGCATCGAGGGGCTTTGGTGACGCTGCTGGATACGACTTGCGGCTTATCTATTTTTTCGTCATTGCGGTCGTTAGAGCCGATTGCCACTATTGATTTGCGTGTCGATTTTTTGCGACGTATTCCCTCTGCGGTAGGTTTAAAGGCGATAGTGGATTGCATTGGTAGAACCGATACGGTGGCCTTTATCACGGGCCGAGCGGTTGCAGAAGACAGTGGTGAGCTACTGGCTACTGTCACTGGTTCTTTCGCAATCGGCACGATGGGACCCTCTTTTGACAGCAATGAAGCGCGAGGCGAGTGATATGAGTATAGTAAATCAGATGAGCGCGGAAACACCCCCACTAAAATTGTGTGACGAGCCTTTTGTCGATTTTCTAGGTTTTCGTGAGGAAATGCAACATGGAGAAATACAGTACTTTATGGACTTTCGTGATTCGCATATCGGCAACCCGATGATTGGCACGTTTCATGGCGGCATTCTCGCGAGTTTTGGTGAAGTGGCCGCCGCCGCCTATCTTGCCCGTCAGCGTGGTGATAATGAGCTGCCCTTATGCTCCACGATGACCTTTGATTACCTGCGGCCAGCATTTATAGGTACGTTACAGGCAGTCCCCAGTATTGTTCGTGCGGGTCGGCGCATTACGACAGTATCGGTTCAGTTACTACTTGATGGCAAGTTGGTTTGTATCGGTCGATTCCTGTTTACGGTTAGCAGCAAATAAAATTGGAGCAAGCTCAGTTCAGGATGCCGACCCTGTTTTACTCAGAAAAATTTTCAATAGATAGACAAATAATATCAAATAGCTGGAACTACTACTGATACCGATACAGCGTTGGCGCAGAAATCCCAAACTCCTTCGCCAATGCTCGCTTGGTTTTGTAGTCGCCAGATTCAAGACGTTGATGCAGCAGAGCCACTTGTTCAGGAGTCAGTGACGGCTTACGGCCCTTGTAGGGGTCGTCTCAGGAAACGGAAAATATAGCACGCTAAGGTTTTTCAATTGCGCGCAATGGCCTAAATTTTCCACCACCTATCTTGGCTTTGCTTCGCCATAGATAATCCCCAGTTAAATTGATGTGCTCCCACCCCAGCGGTGACAGATATTGCAGCAAGGTATCATCGACTGTGCGACCATGCCCTCGTAGGGCGTTAGTCGCTCTCTCTAAATAAACCGTGTTCCACAATACAATGGCGGCGGTCACTAGATTCAAGCCACTGGCTCGATAACGCTGTTGCTCAAAGCTTCGATCTCGAATCTCACCCAATCGATAAAAGAAAACGGCGCGCGCTAATGCATTACGGGCTTCACCTTTATTTAATCCAGCTTGAACCCGACGGCGTAGTTCTACGCTTTGCAACCAATCCAAGATAAACAGTGTGCGCTCAATACGCCCCAGCTCTCGTAATGCCAATGCCAAACCATTCTGTCGTGGATAACTACCGAGTTTACGTAGCATTAGCGACGCTGTGACAGTCCCTTGCTTGATTGATGCGGCCAGACGCAAAATATCGTCCCAATGAGTACGAATCTGTTTGATATTCAGTGTGCCGCCAATCATGGGTTTAAGTGCGGCATAGTCTATGTCTGACTTTGGAATATAGAGTTTCGTATCGCCCAGATCACGAATTCGTGGTGCAAATCGAAACCCTAGCATGTGCATGAGTGCAAAAACATGGTCGGTGAATCCAGCCGTATCGGTGTAGTGTTCCTCGATGCGTAAATCAGACTCGTGATACAGCAGCCCATCAAGAACATAGGTTGAATCACGAACGCCCACATTGATCAGCTTACTGCTAAATGGTGCGTATTGATCAGAAATGTGTGTATAAAATAACCTTCCAGGCTCTGCGCCATATTTTGGATTGATATGTCCTGTACTTTCAGCTCTGCCACCTGCGCGGAAGCGTTGGCCATCTGATGAGGAGGTAGTGCCATCTCCCCAGTTTTCAGCGAAAGGTTGTTTCAATTGAGCATTCACCAATTCGGCCAATGCCGTTGAATAAGTTTCATCACGGATATGCCAAGCCTGTAGCCATGAGAGTTTGGCATAAGTTGTACCAGGACATGATTCGGCCATTTTCGTCAGCCCTAAATTAATTGCATCAGCCAGTATGGTCGTGAGCAATAACGCTTTATCCTTCGCAGTGTCATCCGTTTTCAAATGAGTGAAGTGTCGAGTAAAGCCTGTCCATTCATCGACCTCCATTAATAATTCGGTGATCTTGATATGTGGTAACAGCATTGCTGTTTGGTCAATTAAAGTTTGGGCTGTATCAGGAGCCACGGCATCGAGAGGTGTTATTTTTAGACCAGATTGATTGATCATCGCATCAGGCAAATCGTTGGTCGCTGCCATGCGATTAATGATTGCTAATTTCTGCTCCAATAGTGAAAGGCGACTTTGCAAATATAGATCACAATCAGTAGTAATGGTTAGAGGTAACTCATTGGACTGTTTTAGCTGATTAAATTTATCAGCAGTCACTAAATACTCATCGAAGTCTTTGAATTGGCGAGAGCCTTGTACCCAGAGATCCCCAGCCCGTAGCGAGTTTTTAAGTTCAGATAACACACATATTTCGTAATAGCGGCGATCAATACCATCATCGGTAAAGACTAGTCTTGCCCACCGTTTTTTGATAAACGCTATTGGAGCATTAGAGGGGATTTTTCGTGTATTATCAACATTCATGCTGCGGAGCAACTCTACAGCGGCAAGCATATCTTTTGCTGCTGGGGCAGCACGCAATTTAAGTATGGCAAGAAGTTCTGGCGCGTAACGGCGTAAAGTTGCATAGCTCTCGCCAATTCGTGGTAAAAAATCAAAGTCTTCGGGTTGCGCCAGTTTTTCTGCCTCAGTAATACTTGCTGCAAAAGCATCCCATGAAATAACAGTTTCGATGGCGGCAAACGGATCACTGCCATTTTGCTTGGCATCTAGCAAGGCTTTCCCGATAAGCCCATACAAACGCACTTTGTCGTTGATCGCTTTACCTGATGATTGAAATTGTTGCTGGTGTTTATTTTTTGCGATAGCAAATAGCTTTCCAATAATGCGATCATGCAGGTCAATAATTTCGTCGGTGATCGTGGCCATACTCTCCACAACGATTGCTACCAAAGTGGCATATCGACGTTGAGATTCAAATCTGGCCAAATCAGCAGGAGTCATTTGCCCACCTTCGCGAGCAATTTTCAGTAAGCGATTTTGATGAACGTGTTTTCCAATGTCTTCAGGTAGATCGATGGCTTGTAAGCACTTCAGCCGCTCAATGTGCTCAAGCATGTACTTTGAGTTTGGTTTAGCTGGTGACTGTCTAAGCCACCCCAATATTGTCAGTTTGCTGCCCTCTTTACGGTTCAGCAAAGCATCTATATTTTGACGATGAGTTTCTGAAAGTGAGCTCGTCAAAGCAGTATAAATTATGCGGTTGGCAGATGTGATTGCTTCTGCGCAAATACTATCAATTGCATTTATAGCTGGCAAAAGGACTGATTTTTGTCGTAAATTTTCAACGAGAGTTGTGGCTAAAATAAGACCTTTATCTGTCTGAAGGGACAAATCCACCATCATATTGACCGATTGCCGATAGTCACTCAAGGTGAATAGTTTGAACCCAAAAACTTTTTTCAATTCGGCAATATGTTCTCGTCTTGTTTGCTCGCGCTGACCATAATCATTCCAGCAGTCCACTGATATACTAAGTTGAGCAGCCATCATGAAAAGTAAGGGTTTGAATGGTTCGTCGTTAATACCCAATATCACTCCAGGGTAACGCATGTAGCAAAGTTGAATTGCAAAGCCTAGCTTGTTGGATGCCCCTCGATGTTGATGGACTATGGATTTATCAGAATCACTCAGAGTGTAATGCTGAAGCATAAAAGCTCTATCATCTGGAATTTCGAACAGGCTTCCCAATTCCGTGGACGACAAAATAGAATGGCGCGGCATGGCTCATTAGTCCCAAATAAACTAAACTATTAAAGGTACATTATTTTGTACCGCCACGCTTAGCTTTGCGCTGCAATTTCGCAAGGAGGTTCAATTGGGACAGAATGCGGCCATTTATTGCCGAGTATCAACGAACGATCAGTCCTGCGAACGACAGGAATATGACCTACGTGCCTACGCCAATCGTTGCGGCTACGATGTTGTCGGTGTTTGGAAAGAAACTGCATCAGGCAGTAAGGATGAGAGATTGCAAAGAAAATACTTGATGACCATGGCGCAATCTCGTGAAATCGATGCCATCTTGGTGACGGAATTGACACGCTGGGGCAGAAGCACCGTGGATCTCGTACAGTCATTACAAGATCTTGGGCATTTCGGGGTATCTCTGGTGGCACAAACAGGTTTGCAGTTTGACCTTTCCACATCTCAGGGAAAGCTCATGGCTTCTGTGATGTCTGCATTAGCAGAGTTTGAGGGAGATTTACTACGTGAACGTGTGCGCTCTGGTGTAGCAGCGGCACAAGCGCGGGGCGTTGTGTTTGGTCGTCGTCCTGGTCAACGTACCAAGTCAGATCGTCTGGCACCTAAAGTGTTGGAGTTGGTGTCTGCTGGACACTCTTATCGACAAGTCGGTCGGCTGGTCAATCTAAGCAAAAATACCGTGTTGGATATCGTTAAAAGAAGTCGGAGTGAAAATCCTTAGCGTGCTATATTTTCCGTTTCCTGAGACGACCCCTTTTCGGCATTAACCAAGAGTCTGCTTAAGCACAATTTTCTGGTGGGTAATCATAACTTTTGCCTCATTTGTGATGGATTGATCTATCTTGATTCTACTGAATCGGATCATCGGATTGCCAAAGCCGTAGGTGGGCAAGGTGTTCTAGAGAATGGTCTGCTGGTTCATCCCATCTGTAATAGAATGAAATCAGATCTGAGTCTGGAAGAGATTAGAGCGGATTTGTTTGGTGAATTACTGTATTAATCAACAGAGCGATGAGCTCATTTTTGCAGATGTATCAATGATTAATCACATGATTTAACTTTTGATACATTCAGCCAATGTGGTTATTTTTAATTCAGTCCAGAATCACAACCAGAAACTAGCTGTAGTTTCTGAATGACCGTCAAGGTCCTTAGTTTCGCCCATAGATTCCCTCTGTGGGCTTTTTTTTTGATCAAAAATTGTATAGATGCTCTAAAATAAACCTTTTAGCATTTCATAAGCAATTAGGATTAAGGCTGAGACCATCAGCACAACAAAAATGAGTTCCACTCTAGTTAACATCTTAGTTCCATTTACTTTTCACTTAATTTATATAGCAGTTAACTCGTAGCATCAATGAAATAACATGACATGGAAAATAATCAAAAAGACAGAATTTGGATTTTGATCAGATCTGCATGTTTACATGCTTCTACAGTAGCTTTGAATGTTTCACTTAACCTTTAAACTTTTCTTAAAACTAAATATATTTACATATACATTCTAAAATTTGATAGAATTTATTAAAACTTTAGATTCTAAGTGTAAATAATGAGAAGCGCTAATATTCGACGTGATGGCTACTTAAAATTTCTGAATACATGGCAAGACCGTGATGTCATTAAAGTACTTTCAGGTGTGCGTCGCTCTGGAAAATCCACCTTATTGGCGATGTTTCAACAAGACCTAAAAGCACAGGGTGTACAAGCCGAAAACATCATTGCCATCAACTTCGAATTTATGGAATTTGAAGAACTCACCGATTACCGTAAACTACATGATTATGTATTGTCCAAAGTTGATAAAAGTAAAAAAAACTATGTTTTTTTAGATGAAATACAACATGTTACAAATTTTGAGAAAGTAGTCGACTCTTTATATGTTCGGGATTATATCGATTTATATATTACAGGTTCAAATGCATTCTTTCTAAGTGGAGAACTTGCGACGTTACTCACAGGACGCTATATCGAGCAACATGTTTTACCCTTGTCATTCCAAGAGTTTAAACAGTGGCATATTGAAAATAATCCGATCATCCAACAATTATCCAATCGTGATTTGTATGCCATGTACACGCACAGTAGTTTCCCCTATACGCTTGCCATGACTAGTCAGCAGGAAACCTATGATTACTTGCAAGCGGTCTATGCCAGTGTAATGTTTAAAGATGTTATTCCTCGTTTGAATACTGCTGATATTAACTCTCTCGAGCGTGTCGCAAGATATTTGGCAAGCGTGACAGGCTCACCCATTTCCATCAATAAAATTAAAAATACCTTTGTTTCAAGCGGGGTTAAAATCTCATTTGAAACAGTAAAACGCTATATTCAGGGCTTACAGGACAGTTTGTTATTTTATAGTGCCGCACAATTTAAAGTACGCGGGCGTGAGTTATTACAATCCTCTGAAAAATACTATTTAGTTGATGTCGGATTGCGCCGGATTATGTTGCCTGATGCTAATGCTGATCAAGGTCATATCTTAGAAAATGTGATTTATCTTGAGCTTGTCAGACGAGGTTATACGGTCTATGTAGGGCGGGTTGATGAATATGAAATTGATTTTGTTGCTGTCGATACTTTACAGAATTTAACTTATTATCAGGTGGCATTAGAAACGCTCAATGAGGAGACACTCAGCCGAGAGTTACGTCCATTACAGAAAATTTCTGATTCGTATCCCAAATATTTACTTACCTTAGACACGATAGGGGCTGAAGCAAATTATAATGGTATTGTAAAAATGAGTGCTCTCGATTGGTTGCTATCTGAAAATAAGTAAAGTTGAGGGTAGACATGAATACTCTTATTTATTGATTAAAACTCAAAGACTTTTCAGCATCATCCAAGAATGTATTCAAGCATAATTTCTGCTCCAATTGTGATGGATCGATTTACCTCGATTCGATTGAGTCAGACCCTCATGATTGAGCCAGAGTCGCTTACTGAAAGTAGCGAGAATTGCGCTGGAGTTTCTGAAGGATATTAATTCCTTAGTTTGCCCATTCATCCATCTGGGCATTTTTTTTGATTAAAATACAATGCGGTTCTTGCTAAAAAATGACGGCACCCACCATAAAACACAATATTCCAAAAATAATCCAAGGCCAGATCTTTGTCTTCGGTTGTTCTAAATTCTGAGGATTATATTCCGTGTGTTCTAGCGATGTCGGTTGTGGAACACGGGTCTTTTTAGAGTAAGGTTGGTGTTTAGAGTAAGATAGTCCCGTACCTGGAATGCCGACACTGGTTCGCGTACCTTTTTTCCCAATATTTAGAGAAGCACCAGGTTTGCCAATGCTGGCACTGCTGATGCCTTTATGGGTCAGATTAATTTTAAAACCCGGGAATAATTTAATACTTTTACGAAATCTAAAACCCATATTGCTCTCATTCTAAAACTTAGCTCAATTCACGCGCTATACCAGGATCCATGATCTGCTAGAGATCGTACTTTGACGGCTATCATCAGGATACTAGTATATTTTTTATCTGATGATTGCAATACTACCTTTAAATACCGTCAAAAATCTTTACTGTATATTTGCTGTAGGGTAATCTTAAAACTGCTATTTATTGACTGATTGGTATATGACGACAGATAAGCATGAGGTGCTTCTTAGGATGCGGGCGATCGAGCTCCTTGCATATTGGGAAGGTCGTTTGGTTACCAATCGTTTGATGAGCTGGTTTGGACTGAGTCGACAACAGGCTTCTGCGGATATCAAGCGCTATAATACGCTGTATAACCCCGATGCCTTGATTCATGATCCCTCAGTCAAGGGTTATGTGCCTAAAGCCAGCTTCCAGCCTGTACTGACTACAGCGCATATCAATGAATATCTCAATATGCTCTCGGGCTTGGTCAGTGAATCGCATGCCCTGATTGCGATGCCAGAACCGAATCTTGCAGCAGTTCAATTACCTGATCGCAGTGTGCGTCCTGAAGTCATCAGGGAAGTGTTGCGTGCCTGTCGAACACAAAGCTGTCTCAAAATTATTTATGCCTCCATGCAGAATCCGCAGTGGCATGAACGCATGATTTCCCCACATACCCTGGTGTATACCGGTTTTCGCTGGCATGTCCGTGCCTATTGCCATCAGAGCAAGCAGTTTAAGGACTTTTTACTCTCCAGAATTGATCGCACACCTGTTGTGGTGGCGATTGAGTCAGTAGACCCTGCTCAGGATCAGCAATGGCATGAAGAAATTGTACTGACGCTGATCCCGAATCCAAAATTGAATGAAGCTCAAAAAGCGCTGGTCGAAAAAGACTTCGGCATGCCTGATGGCAGATTACAGATTCCGGTGAAAAAAGCCCTGGCTCACTATACCTTGCAGCGCTATCAGGCCGCGATCACGCTGGCTGAGGCGGATGATGCCTTGAAATATCCCTTGGTACTACAACGCTCAGATATCGAAAAGCTGTCGTCTTACCTGTTTGATCAGGCCTCATAGGAGATTGGCCATGTTAGAACAATTTCATTATGACAGTGACCTGATTGGTGGCTCCCTGATGGTGCGTGAAAGCCGGCTGATCGCGGATCTGTTATTACGAGAAGCGACTCCAGAACAATGGCATCAGGCCATTCAGATTGACAATATTCTGCAAAAAAGAACTGCGGCTTCGGCGCAACGCAATGCCACCGCTATTCGCAAGCGCCTGGAGCGTTTAGAACCTGATTTCTGGAAAGCTTTGCGTGATGGCGATGATGAGCTGGCGACCCAGGTGGCTTTTTGTGGGGCTTTAGAACGGAACCTTTTACTGATTGAGTTTATGGAAACGGTGATGAGAGAGGCCTATATCTCTCAGGCTCAATACCTGGACAGTTATATCTGGTCAGATTTTCTGGAGAAGAACATTTTGTCTCAGTCAAAGAGCAGGGTGGAGGTGGACTTATTCCCGAAGGTCCTGCTAAACCAGGCTTCCTGTATACCATTGGCCTCAGTAATAAGGGCATGCCAGGCTTATACCGCTTAGAACTTCAAGTCACTAAAGGTTCAGGAAAATTGGCGACATCTGGCTTATGGAATTCAAGTAGTGCCAAAGAGCAGGTCAAGATTGCTTTTGATTACTTCAAGGCCAATGCATCCCGGATCTCGGGGGGGAGTAAGGTGCTGGAACATGATTTCCATTTACATGTGGTGGAATTACAGAATACCGGCCCGCTCAGCCATCTTGCTCTGCCAAGTTTAGTGGCTTTCGCTTCTGGCCTCTTAGGACGATCGGTTCAAAGTCAGATGGTGGTACTGGGTGATATGAGCTTGGGTGGTTCAGTGACACCGGTGGAAAGTATTGCCGAATGTCTGCAAGTTGCTTTTGATGCGGGTGCCAAGAAGGTTGCTTTGCCAATGAGTAGTGCGGCAGATATCCCAACGATTCCTGTGGAACTGTTTACCAAGTTCCAGACCAGCTTTTATGCAGATCCGGTAGATGCTGTGTTTAAGGGGCTAGGGGTGGATTAATTTCATATCTGTCTGGAAGAGTTACAGTAGATTGTTTTAAATTCAGTTTCTCAAGTTAAACACCATGTTGTAAAAGCATAATACTGCCTCTTTTAAAGAGCTAGTATTTTAGGGGGGATTACCCTTCATTTTTTCTTGATCAGATATCTGTTGTATTTTGACAGGATTTTGTTGATCTAAATATTTTTGATACCAAACACGCAATGTTTCAGGAGTAC
The DNA here is from genome assembly GCF_041021895.1 of Acinetobacter sp. XH1741. Classification (NCBI taxonomy): domain Bacteria; kingdom Pseudomonadati; phylum Pseudomonadota; class Gammaproteobacteria; order Moraxellales; family Moraxellaceae; genus Acinetobacter; species Acinetobacter chenhuanii. The sequence continues at coordinate 4,351 of NZ_CP157429.1, read as the reverse complement.
AACCGATTTTAGGATCAATAGCTGTGATTGCTGCCCAAGTAGAAGGATAATCTTTTTCAGATTCAATTAGGGTCTGTTGACATTTACTGTTCATAATTAAACCTATAAAGGTAGCCATAAAAATATACAGGCTAAGGCAACAGCACTTTGATAATTTCTTTTGAGCTTGTCATATCGAGTAGCTATCCCTCTAAATTGTTTTAATCTACAAAACATATTTTCAACTAAATGCCTGATTTTATATAAATACCAGTCCATATGATAACAATAAGATAACGATGATCTGACCAATTTAATTTCTTTGCAATTCGCTAAAAAATACACATAAGAAAAACCCAACCGAATATACTCAGGCTAGGTTTTATCTCATTATTTTTCAAGTCAGTTCTAGTGAAATTGGCTAAAATTCAGCTTGTATTTCAATGTCGAACTTAGAAGTTGTATTCAAGACCTACTGTGAAGTGGCACTGTTGCAAATAGAGATTTGAGTCGATGATGTTCCCTTTAAAAAGTACTTAGAGACCGAAAACCCTGTTGATTAGACACACTTCACCCTGAGGCTGACCATAATAAAATGACGATGCTTGTCCTTTACGTAGTGCACGCATGACTTCAATACCTTTAATTGTGGCATAAGCCGTCTTCATAGATTTGAATCCTAATGTGGCCCTGATGATCCGCTTTAGCTTGCCATGATCACATTCAATCACGTTATTTTTATACTTAATCTGCCTGTGCTCAAGGTCTGGTGGACATTTACCTTCCCGTTTTAACCGTGATAAAGCACGTCCATATGTGGGTGCTTTATCCGTGTTGATCACTTGTGGAATTTGCCACTTCTTCACATTATTTAAAATTTTTCCAAGAAAACAATATGCTGATTTGGTATTACGTCTAGAAGAAAGATAAAAATCAATGGTATCGCCACGTTGATCGACTGCACGATACAGATAAGACCATCGTCCATTCACTTTTACATAGGTTTCATCAATATGCCACGAGCTCAGATCTGTAGGATTACGCCAATACCAGCGTAAACGTTTTTCTATTTCAGGAGCATAACGTTGAACCCAACGGTAAATAGTCGTGTGATCAACATTCACACCCCGTTCGGCCAGCATTTCCTGCAGTTCACGATAGCTAATGCCATATTTACAATACCAGCGCACAGCCCAAAGAATGATTTCGCCCTGAAAATGCCGACCATGGAAAGGATTCATATGCTGCACCTTTAGCTAAAACAGTCTTCAGCTTACCATTCGTGGTTATTTGCAACAGTGCCCTTTTTAAAGGGAACATCATCGACTCAAATCTCTATTTGCAACAGTGCCCTCTAATCTTAACTTCAATTAAATGCTCAAATAAAAGAGTAATTATAAATGAGTCCTTGCGATTTAAGTTATTCATCGTCTTTGTGATGATCATTATCTAATAGCTTACAAGTAAAAATTATTGCTAATATGACTAGGCTAGAAGAAATACCAGCATATAAGTTGGCTAAAGTTCCACCAAAAACAACAATATCTTCTAAAAACAAGATGACTATAACTATAATAGATACATGTAATATAATAACTTTTAGATCATGAAACTTATTAATTGATAGTGTCTTAAGAAAAGAACTATTGTCAAAGAGAATTCTTAAAAAAAGCAGTAGCGTACTTTGCCAAAGAAAGTCAGTGAGGTACGCCTGCATGAAACAGTATAAAGATACATACCCAATCACCATGATGGCGAAGCTGTTAAAAGTTTCAGTATCAAGATTTTATGAGTGGTTGAAAAGTGGCTTAAGCCAAAAACAAATTCGAAGAAATCAGCAGACTATCATGGTGAAAATAGCACATCAGGAGACCAATGAAAGCTATGGCTATATTCGCCTGAGTAAGCATTTACACGCTCAAGGTGTTCAAATTAGCCAATATGCAGTACGTACAATAAAGAAGGTCAATAAACTCTTTTGCAAGCGCCATAAGCGCTTTAAAAGAACAACAAACAGTGATCACAACCGTCCCGTCTACAAAAACTTATTAGAGCAAAAATTTAACGTGAGCACTCCAAACCACGCGTGGGTAAGTGACATTACCTACATTTGGACAAACGAAGGATGGCTATATCTGGCTGCTTCAAAGGATCTTTATACAAAGCAGGTTGTTGGCTATAGTCTAAATGAACGTATGACAGCACAGTTGGTCTGTGATGCTCTTAAAATGGCTATTCGGAATCAAAAACCGCCACAAGGCTTAATTGTTCACTCAGACAGAGGCAGTCAATATTGCAGTCATGTATATCGAAATATGATTGAAAAATATGATTTTCAAGGTTCAATGAGTAAGCGTGGAGACTGCTTTGATAATGCACCAATTGAAAGCTTCTGGGGCATATTAAAGAATGAACTTATACACCATCGTACTTATGAAACGAGGGAAAAAGCGAAAGCAGATATTACAAAATACATAGAGCTATTTTATAATCAGCAAAGAATCCAAAAAGGATTGGATTTTAAGACACCAAATCAAATGGCAGAGGACTTTTACAGGTTGGCTGTCTAGAATCCTCCCAAGCGAAAGCCTCCGTTTTTATCAACACACATCAATATTTAAAATTCAGGAAAAAAATATGAACAATAATTATCCTAAACCTATGATAATAATGCACTGGATTACCTTTGTTTTAGTTGTAATTGTATATTTGACGAGTGGAGATCCAACAAGAACAGGTTTGCAGGGCCAGATTCATGTTATAGGTGGAATTTCAATATTTATTCTATTTTTCGTGCGGTTGAGTGTTGTTTTTCTCTATAAAAGAAGTATTCCTCAAAATGAGATCATTAATCCGTATCAAATAAAATTATTTAAAATTGTCAGATTTACGCTTTACGTAAGTTTATGTGTCGTTCCAATAGCGGGCTGGCTTGCATTATCGAGTTTCACTGATAACTTCCAAGTATTCTCTTTAAATTTGCCACTTTTGAGCAGTGTTAGAGAGGTTAAATATATTGGTCAGATGCATCAATTTTTAGGTAACTTCTTTATTACAGTCGTAGGTTTACATGCTTGTGCTGCATTAATCCACCATTTTATTTTCAAAGATAATGTATTAAAAAGTATGCTTTTTAAAAAAATGAAATGATTTAGATCTATAACTATAGAAAATAGGCATATTGTTCACCTAGAACAACATGCTTTATTGATATAAAGCATGTCAGATAGGTCAGGTATTTCTATAGACTTATTATCTATACTCCTCATGGAGTGGGAATATTTGGATTATACAAAAAAGGATCTTATGCCACCGCAACATTAAATAATGATCCAATCCAAGCACTGAATAACATGGCAATAATACCCCAAATCATTACCCGAATCGAACCTCTCCAAATACTGGCGCCGCCCGCATAACTGGCCAAGGCACCCATAATTCCGAGACTTAATACCCCAATCAGCATGACGCCTTTCTCTAAGTATCGCTCAGGCAGAAGCATAATTGAAATTAAAGGAAATAATGAGCCTACAGTAAATGCAATGGCTGAAGAGAAGGCAGCACGAAACGGCTGGGCAGAAGTATGATCTGAAATACCAATTTCATCACGCGCATGTGCATCTAAAGCATTGTGTGCAGTCAGTTGTTGCGCGACTTCTTGCGCTAAAGCGGGTTGTAATCCACGCTGTATGTAAATATTTTTTAGCTCATTTAATTCATGTTCAGGATGGCGTTGCAGTTCACGTTCTTCCATCTGCAGATCATTCTTTTCAATGTCTTGTTGCGATTTAACGGAGATGTATTCACCTGCAGCCATCGATGCAGCTCCAGATATTAATCCGGCGATACAGGTCACCAGTACAGTATGGGTAGATGCTCCACTGGCTGCGATTCCCACCACGAGACTTGTGACTGAAATAATCCCGTCATTTGCCCCCAGCACAGCTGCACGCAACCATCCCGCACGTTCGATGTAATGTTTTTCAATATGATAAGAATGGCGCACAAGGTATATCCTTTTTGTTATCAGGATGATTATAATAAATTTATTTCATCTGTAGAGATTATTATTGGCTAATTTCAAAAACCGTGATTAAAAGGCAAAAAAATTTGGCACTGTTGCAAATAGAGATTTGAGTCGATGAAGTTCCTTTTTAAAAGTGCTTAGAGACCGAAAACCCTGTTGATTAGACACACTTCACCTTGAGGCTGACCATAATAAAATGACGATGCTTGTCCTTTACGTAGTGCACGCATGACTTCAATACCTTTAATTGTGGCATAAGCCGTCTTCATAGATTTGAATCCTAATGTGGCCCTGATGATCCGCTTTAACTTACCATGATCACATTCAATGACATTATTTTTATAC